>JAENWT010000006.1 GCA_016650125.1 Thermoleophilia bacterium | reverse complement strand
ATTTGGGCTCAAGGGACAACCGCCGAGCTCCGGTGCCGCGGAATCAGGCCCCGCCGTGATCGATTGGCCTTGAATCGGTTCGTTGAACACCGATTCGGGTGCCGGGACTCATATCGAACTTGGTTTCGGTGGATTCAGGCTTAGTACCCGTCACGCAACATCGCTTGCTCGTTACGGCTCTGCAACGGGACTTGTCAGATGCAACCCCTTGTTCAGTGCACCCGCGAAAGCCATGGCTGAAGGCCCCGACCGGCATGATCCGCCTGCGCCTTCAACTCCTGCTTCAACTCAGGCTTCAACTCTTGTCCGGCGCGTTTGGCTTACAAAGTGGAACGAAAACAAACCCGAAGAGGCAACTACGAGTCGGGCACTGACTATGTGCTCGAATACGGCGATCTGAGATTCGCGTTCAACGAACGTGACTTCAGTCAGCGCGTTGAACAGGCCGCCGTACGCCTGGGTTTCGTCGAACCGGGACTGACCCACGGCGAACTCCACGACCTGCTCCACCTCGCCGTGTCCGGCGAGATCGAAGAACCTTCATCCGGGCTCGGGGTCCACGTCACCCACCACTGGGAAGACCTTTCCGGCCCCTCGAACCAGAGCTTCGTCCACTGGATCCGCCGCCTCGTCTTCCGCGGAGCCTGGCTCGACCAGCGCGTCAAGGAAGGCGAACTTGACATCGTCTTCGACGAACGCCGCCAGTCCTTCGGCTACATCCAGCCTGATCGTGGGCCGGAAATGATCGAGCTCGCCAAAGAACCATCGTGGAAGCGCGTCTCTTTCCGTAGTCACTGATTCGGACTGACGCGGGGCGCGGGTATCCCTGTCCAGGATGCGTTCTACCGTGGGGCACGGTGCGGGTACCCCTGTCCAAGATGCTGCTGCTCGCTTTGGGGATTCTTACGTGGCCTTGCCGCGCTGCGGTCCAATCAACAGGGACGCACTTGGACAGGGACACCCGCACCACACCCAAGGCTGAGGTGACCCGGATAAGTGCCACCAGGTGGCCTCGATCCGGGTCACCTCTCAAGGTCGGCTGTGCACCGGAGCCCGGGGAGAAGTGATCGGATTAGAGGCACAACGTATGCCTCGATCCCGATCACTTCGCGAATCGAGATCCCGAAAGTCCGGGATTATCGGGAACTTTCGTGGTCTCAATGCCCTTTGAAGGCTGCGAGCGTCGAAGAAGTCCAGGCGGGCTCGGGTGTGGTGCGGGTGTTCCTGTCCAGGTGCATAGTTGTCAATCAATCGCAACGCAGCGCGACCAAATGGAACTTCCCATTCGTTAAATCGCATCCTGGACAGGGATGCCCGCGCCGCGCCCCCACGCTTACAGCTTGCCCAACAGCTCTTCGTTGCTCTCCGAGTCATTGATCAGCTGAACAAGTCTCGCCGCGGCCGGTATCGGCTCCATGTCCTTGAGCTCGGCCCTGAGTCGCCTCAGTGCGTCGAGCTCCTTCTCGGTCAGAACCGCTTCCTGACCCGAAAGGGCGCAGGAGGAGACGTCGAGCGAAGGCTTGATTCCGGCGGCTGCCAGCCCGGAGTCGAGGCGGATCGTGGCGTTTTCGGTCGTGTGGACGGCATCCATCACGGCCTGGTCACCGGGAGAGCCCCAGAGCGCGGTGGCGATGACCGTCACCGAACCGGCGCCCTCTTCTTCGAGCTCGCGACCGGTGCCGAAGAACGGCTTTACGGCTCCGGCATCTCCGTAGGCGTTGCCGAGGCGGGTCAGGGAGTCGACGATGATCACGACGTCCTCCCCCGCTTCTGCCTGACGCTTGACCTTGGCCAGGGCGCGCTCGGCGACCCGGACCTGCTCGTGGGCTCCGAGGTCGGCGGGGGCAGCCTCGATCGAAACGCCGGGAACCTCTCGGGCCCAGGCCGTCACTTCTTCAGGACGTTCGTCGACCAGGAGAACGGTGACGTCGGTTCCCTTTTCGGTCCCACCGGCGATCGACTTGGCCAGTGAGCGCAGGAAGCTGGTGCGGCCGGCGCGCGGCTGCGCTTCGACCAGGACACGCTGACCGAAGGCCAGGGGCGCCAGGAGGTCGACCGAGCGGGCGAGGACGTCGTCGCTGTCGGCCTTCAGCGGAATGTGGCGATGGGGCGCGATCGGAGTGAGGCCGTCGAAGGTCGGGCCGCGATCATCCTGGGGCGGCTCGCCGTTGACGGTTTCGACTCGGACCAGGGACGGACGGCGCTCGCCGCGGCGGGCCGGGCGAACCGGGCCGCTCACCTCGTCACCGCTGCGCAGCTGGCAGCGGCGGATCTGGGCCGGCGAAACGTAGACGCCGGCCTCGGCCACGCCTTCGGCCTTGAGCAGGCCACTGCCGCGCGGCAGCACGTCGAGCACGCCGGTGACCTGGGTCACTTCAGGCTCGGACTCGCCCTTTTCGGATCCGTTGTCGCGTCCCGAGCCGCCACGGGACTCACGGTCGCCTCCGCCATCACGGCGGGAACGGTCCCGTCCCCCACGTCGCCGGCGGCGGCCGGGGCGGGCGCCGCCCTTGTCTTCTCCGGAGCCGTCATCGGAGCTGTCGTCTCCTCCATCACCGTCAGTCAGCTTGGTGACGAGGTCTTCACGGCGAAGCTTGCGGAATCCGTCAATCTTCATCTTGCCGGCGAGCTCGTGAAGCTCAGCCAGGCTCTTGCTTTCGAAATCAGTCATTTCTCTTACCTATCCGGGGCAGGTCACGTGGCTGCGACTCGATGCCCGATTCAGTCCCGGGCACCAGTGTGGGCCGGAACGATTTGTGTCGGGCAAGGTTATTGGAGAGGTTGATCCCGGGGCTAGCGGGTGCTGAGTCCGGCGGGGTTGAGACCTTCTGCTAAAGCGGTTTCAAGCCAGGCCTGCGATTGAAGGTCGATTTCCGCCTCCGACCAGCCCAGGCTGCGCGCCATGATCTCGGCCACTGGCCGCACCGATTCAGCTGTGTCGAGACTCGACGCCGCGGTAAGCCCCAGTCTCGTCCGGCGGAGCAGTACGTCAGCGATCGTACGCGCCTGCTCGAGCTCGACCGCGACCGCGACTTCGGCCAGGAGATCAGGGCGCCCCTCAACCACCGAGCCACCCAGTTCAGGGTCGGCCTTGATCAGCTGGAGCACCGCGCGGGCGGCGTGCCCATAACGGAAAGCAAGCTGGTTGAGCGACTCTTCGGTGACCCCTTCGGGCGCCTCGAGCGCGGCCGGATCGACTTCCATCCCGAGCGGGATCTCCGCCGTCTGGCAGCGGGCCTCTCGCCCCGAACGCTCGACGATGCGGTCCACCGTCTGCTTCGCCATCCGGCGCCAGGTGGTGAGCTTTCCGCCGGTGATCGTCAGCATCCCGGACGAAGTCTCGTAGAGCTCGGCGCGGCGAGAGATGTCGACAGATTTGCGCGAGTCACCGGTGCTGATCAGCGGTCGCACCCCGGCGTAGGCCCCGACCACATCCTTTTCGGTGAGCTCCTTGCCGGAGAAAGCGTTGATCGCATCAAGCAGATACTCGATGTCGTCTGGCTGGGGCGCGACCTCTTCGATGCCGCCGTCGTGATCGACGTCGGTGGTTCCGACCAGCGTGCGTCCGTACCATGGCAACGCGAAGATGCCGCGTCCCGCACCGGCGGGCACGACGCAGGCCGCCCGCCCCATGTCGAGATCGTCGGTCGAAAAGAGCAGATGGGCGCCGCGGCTGGGCGCGATCCTCGGCACATGCTCCTCGTCCTCGATCTCGCCCGGGCGAATCCGGTCGGCCCAGACCCCGGTCGCGTTGATCACGTTGTCAGCCCCGACCGAGATCGTCTCGCCCGATTCGGAATCGATGAACTCGACGCCATCCGCCTTGCCGCGCTTCTCGGTCACGGCGGTGACTTCCGATCCGTTCAGGCAGACGGCGCCGAAGCGCTCGGCCTCCCCGAGGATGGTCAGCACCAGCCGTACGTCGTCGGTCTGGCAGTCGTAAAACAGGTAGGCAGATTCGGGATCGCGGTCGGCCAGGGTCGGCACCATGTCGAG
Organism: Thermoleophilia bacterium; assembly: GCA_016650125.1. Taxonomy (GTDB): domain Bacteria; phylum Actinomycetota; class Thermoleophilia; order Solirubrobacterales; family 70-9; genus 67-14. Next base: position 138,504 of record JAENWT010000006.1, on the reverse strand, counting down.
AACTTCTTCACGGTCGATCGTGCGATGGCGGTCCGGTGACCAGTCGCCCGCGGCTTCTCCCGGACGGCGGCGGCGCCGGGACTCACGGCGACGGCCGCGGCTGCCCACTCCGGCTAGCACGTCGTAGGCGTTCAGCCCGATGCCGATCTTCCGGTCGCGCTTTTCGTCCTTCAGGGTCGGCACGAGGAAAGGAGTCGGGTAGACGAGATGAGGCGCCAGTTCGACCATTAGCTGCCGTTCAAGCAGCGCTTCACGGACCAGACCGAGATCGAAGTTCTCCAGGTACCGCAGGCCGCCGTGGACCATCTTCGAGGACCGGGACGAGGTGCCGATTGCGTAATCCCGGCCTTCGAGCAGGGCGACGGAGTAGCCGCGCGAGGCGGCGTCGAGCGCGACGCCCGCACCGGTGATGCCGCCGCCGATCACCACGACCTCGAACCGCTGGCCGGCGATCGCTTCGAGCGCGGCGGAGCGGCTCAGCAAGCCGTCACCACTTCATTCGCCGCGAGAGCAGGACCGTGCCGCCGGCCAGGCCGCCGGAGACGACCAGGAAGATCAGGAACGCGATCAACGGCGAGGGCTCGGAACCCTGGCGCGAAGCCGCAAGGATCGCTTCGGTCGGGACGACTGGTACGCCGGGGATCGCGGTGTCGGAGGGGGCGACGCCGGTGTCGGTCTCGTCCGGATCGCTGCCGGAACCGGTCGAACCGCCGGAATTACCGGATCCGTTGCCCGAACCGCCGCTCGACGAGCCGGCTGAATCACCCGAATCGTTGCTGGAGCTGCCGCCACTGCTGCCGGAGGAACTGGAGTCGTAAAGGTTCGGGGTCGTATTGCCACCGGTACCGGGGCTGGACCCGCCGCTGTTCGTATTCGACTTCTCGTCCTTCACTTCGAGCGGCGGCTGGCCGATCGGCAGTGTCTCACCGGCGATCGCGATCAGTGTGTCTGCCGTGACCCAGACCCGGGTCTGGTCGCTCGTATGCGAGTACCAGATGCTGCCGTCATCTCGCTGGCGGGCGAACAGGTAGTCGAGCCCGGAGTTGCCGGACTCCTTGAAGTATTCGCGGCTCTTGCCGGAGGCCATCGCGCCCTGGAGGGCCAGGGCGGTGGACTGCGAGTTCACGGTGTTGTACGAAGCCCAGCCGCCGGAATTCTTCTGGGTCTTCTTCAGGTACCCCATGGCCGGCCGGATGTTCTTCTTGCCGTGCATGATCTGGAGCACAGTCCCGGTCGAATCGGAGTCGCTCTTGGCCTTACTGGAGATGCCCCAGCCACCGGTGTCGTTCTGGGCGGAGATCAGCCAGTCGATCACCCTGTCCTTGGCAGCTTCGGCTTCGGCCGAGCGGAATGCCAGCGCAGCGTAGGCGGAGACGTTGACGTTGTCGCCGTAAGAGTTGTTATTGCCGCGACGATTGTGGAGTGCCGTCACAAGGTCGCGATTGTGGAAGTCCCTCGGATTCTGGCCGACGGTCTTCAGAGCCAGGATGACCAGGGCCAGGTCGGAAGCCTCATCCAGCTTCTTCCGCTTCGCCAGCAGGTACTCGTAAGGGTCATTTGAGTTGGTGACGACATCAAGCGGATTGATCCCGGCCGCGGCGAGGCCGAGCATCGACCGCGCCGTCATACCGACCGATGAATCACCGCCCGGCGAGGAGGGGAATCCACCGTCGTCGTTCTGCTGGTCGCGGAGCCAGTTACCGGCCAGTGCGGCTTCGTCGGCAGTCGACGCTTTGGCGGGCGGTGTGGCGACGATCGCCACCAGGGAAACAGCGACCAGCAGCACGCCCGCGACCGACGTGACCTGCTGCCATTCGAAGCGTTCGCGGAACCGGCGCAGCGCGGCGATCATCGCCGGGCCGACCGCCAGGGCGAAAAGGACGTTTCCGGTTATGTGTGCCAGGTCGAATGGAATTGCTCTCACCTCCAATGCAAGGTACCGGTCCAGCGACATTTCCCCCCCAAATGCGACCATCGCCTGAAAATTCATCCAGAGTCCGAAAACGAGGCCGGCGGCTCCGCAGGCCACCGCGAGCGTCAGCCGGCTGCTCCTGCCCCGCGTCACATAGAAGAGCGCACCACCGGCAACCCCAGTCATTCCCCAGCCGACCATCTGCCACGGGGTCCAGACGCCCTGGCCCAGCCAGAAGTTCGAAACGAGGCCACCGAGCGCACCGACCGCGAATCCAGGGGCCGGGCCGAGCGCGAACCCCGAGAAGAAGACGATGTCAGTCGTGGCAACCACGTTGGGGATCGGGGCGAGCACGATCCGGCCCGCAACCGCGAGCGCAGCAAGCACCGCGACCAGCGCCACGATCTGTGACGGCGGCCGCGACCGTTCGTACCAGAGCATGCCGCCACCGAGGACCAGCGTCAGGACGATCAGGGTGACGATCTGCCAGGTCATTTCGCGCCACCTTCGCCGAGTGCCCCATCGAGCCACCGGGCGCCGTCGCCGATACTGACCATGCCAGGACGATCCAGCACCCTTGCGACTTCGGATGCGAAATACCAGCCCCCCGAAAGTACGGTGCCGGTGTCGGCATCGGCGATCAGTTCCCCGTCGCCCAGCAGGACCACCCGGTCCGCGAAAGTGACCGCAAATTCGACGTCGTGAGTCGAGATGAGCATGGCCGCCCCACGTTCGGAAAGGCTCGTGATCAATTTGCTCAACCCGTCCTTCAGGCTTCGGTCCATGCCGCGGGTCGGCTCGTCGAGCGCGATCAAGCCGGGCAAGTCGTCACCTTCCATGCGTCCCGCGAGAGCGATCGCCAGAGCCAGCCGCTGTCGTTCCCCGCCGGAGAGGTCGCGAGGATCGCTTTCCGGGTCAAGAAACAGGCCGACCGCTTCCAGGGCGGCTCCCCCGACCGGACCGGAGAGTTCATCGGAAATGCGTTCACGCACCAGGTAGTCACCGGGGTTCTGGGTGAGCAGGCCGATTCCGCCGGGCACCTCCACTTTTCCTTTGACCGGATTGATCAGTCCTGCTGCAGTGCGCAGGAAAGTCGACTTGCCGGCGCCGTTCCTGCCCATCAGGGCAACCCGTTCTCCTGGCTCGATCTCGAGGTCGATTCCGCGCAAGACGTCAACCGGCCCGTCTCCTGGGTCGAGTTCGACCCAGAGGCCCTTCGATTTGAGAGCACCGCCCTTGCGGGAAGCCTCCGGTTCATCGGGTTCGACCACAACTTCGCCGGGCTCGAGTCCGGGCTCCACTCCCCGCAGGCGCAGGGTAGCCCGGGCGTCGCGAACCCCGACCGGCAGCGGATCGACCCCGGCGCACGAGAACATCCGCGCCGACGGAGTGGCGAGCGCCGGGTCGGCCCCGATCGCGTACTCGAGGAATTCCCGAGGACCACCATCGAACCCGATCCGGCCCTTGTCCATCGCGATCACCCGGTCGGCAGCCGCCAGGCAACGTTCGATCCGGTGCTCGGCGAGAACGACGGCCACCCCCCACTCCTCATTCAGCCTGCGCAGCAACCAGATCAGCTCGTCTCCGGCCACCGGATCGAGTTGCGAGGTCGGCTCGTCGAGCAGCACCAGTGGCGGTCGGGTCACCAGCGCGACGGCCAGTGCCACCCGCTGCATCTCGCCACCGGAGAGCGTGGTCACAGTCCGCGGGAGAAGGTGCGGGATGTTGAGGGCGAGCGCGACCTCTTCGACCGCCCGGGCCCTTTCGGCGGGATGGTCACCGCGGAAACGCAGCGGCAGGTCGAGTTCAGCCGCAACCGTGGTCGAGATGATCTGCGTCTCCGGGTCCTGGGCGACGTAACCGACGACGTCCGCCAGTTCACCCGGACCGAACTCGCGCGTGTCGCGACCGGCGACCTCGGCCCCTCCTTCGATCTGTCCGCCGTGGAAGTGAGGAATCAGACCGCAGGCCGCCCGGAGCAGTGAAGTCTTTCCCGTACCCGAACGGCCCGAGAGGACAAGGAACTCTCCGGCGTCGACCCGTAGGGACACGTCGCGGAGGACGGGTTCAGTGGCGCCGGCGTAGGAATAGGTCAGTGACTCGATCGCCAGCGCGGGCCGGCCCGTGATCTGCTTAGCGGCCCTGGGCATTTCGCCTCCCTCCGCGGCGCCAGGTCGTGAAACCAGCAAGCAGGTAGAGGGCGGCCAGCGAGAGTGAGAGCGGGCTGATCGCGTATTCAAGCTCGGGGTACATACTGAATTCGCCGACCCCGACGATGATCGAAGACACCGCCGCAACCGCAAGCAATGAACCGACGATCCAGAAGCGGGTGTCATACCGGGAAGGGCTTTTCTTGAATTTCGTTCCGCGCGTGCTCTGCGCGTAGCCGCGGAGCTCGAGTGTCGCCGCGACGTCCACCGCGCGGTCCAGCGAGCTCGAAAGCAGCCGGTGAGCCATCGCCACCTTGCCGACCGGGGTCGCTCCGGGTCCGCGGAGCTCGGCCGCTTCGGAGAGCCTCGCCTGGTCGGTCGCAGCGAGCGGCACCAGCCGGGAGATCAAGGTCGCGGTCAGGGCCGAGCGCCGGGCGACTCCATGAACCGCCTGAAGTATCCGGTCGGGGTCGACGCAGGCCGAGTAGACACCGATGACGACCATCGTGCCGAGAACACGCAGGCCGATCACTCCACCCGCCGCGAACGACTCCAGGGTGACGTTGACCTGTCCCAGGATCGGCCATTCGCCGAGCCGGGCAAGGACGGTGGCTCCCCTACTGGTGACCAGGACGTTGATTACGGTCATCGAGACCGCGAGCAAGATGCCGAGCCGCAGCGAAAACCAGACCGCTCGATCCGCCCGGCAGCCAAATCCGGCGATCGCCGCGCCGATCGTGGCCGCTACGAGTACGACCGGGTCCGACGACAAAAAGCAGAGAACCAGGTACGCACCGAGGTAAAGCCCCACGGGTGCCAGGGACGCGGTCTGCAGGGTGCCGCGGCGGGGAACGTATGCGAGTGGGGAGAGCTTCTTCATGGACTGGCTCAGGGTAAGGGCAGGGAAGTCACGCGGTCGTCCGTCACGGCAGCGGCATAACGATGTTCAAGATCGGTTTGGGTGAGGGCCGACGCCGCGGCCTCCACTCCCGCTTCAGTGCCCCCGGTCACGAACCAGACCGGAGCCCCTTCACCGCGCCGACTGGCGGCCACGAGTCCAGCATCGGGGCCGAACTGCCCGGCCTGGTCACCCTCCTGGTCGAGACCGACCAGGGTGTTGGTTCCGTTGCTGAGCTTGAACCTGGCGAATATTCCACTCGACGCCGGACCTGAAGCGAGCCGTCCCGCCGCCGGGTCGGCGTTGACCCGGTCCCAGGTGCCGACCACGAAGCGAAGGGTGTCGTCGGAGGGTGCAAGTCCTTTCACTGAAATCTCGGCATCGACACCGGCCTCCCCCAGCTGGTCACGGACCCGCTTGCAGGCTTTCGCCGAATCGAGGCACTCGATCGAAACCGGCCACTCCTTGCCGTCGTAACCGCCGGCCATTGGAGCCGGAAAGGCGCCGACCACGGCGCCGATCTCCATCGCGTCGGTCCAGTCGCGGTAGTCCCACCAGACCTGGTCGCCGGCGTTGACCGGAAATTCGGCGCCGCCGACCTCGGAGACGATGCCGTTGACCGAAAAGAACCAGTCGAAGCTGCGGCCGCCGGGCGTGCCACCCTCGAGCCCGTCGACCGACTGTACGAAGCCGCCGCCGTATCGCGTTTCGACCTCAGCGTTGTCATCAAGCACCCGGATCGCGTTCTCGGACTCGGTCAGGTCATCGAGGGTCTTGTCAGCCAGAACCTCACTGCCGTGGTCGCGGGTCACGAGCAGTTCCGCAGTGCCCTCCTGGCTGCCGGCACCGAGCCCGCAGCCGGAAAAAACCATCACGACCGCCACCAGCACGGCGGCGGTCGTGATGAACCTCTTTGAACCGGGAGCGGTGATTACTTCTTGATCCCGATGGCGACGTGATTCGAGGGAATCGCGCCGCTGAAGCGGGCCCGGAGGCGCGTCTTCTTCTTGATGGTGACTTTGGCGTATCCGTTCCTGTCGGTCAGCGGGGCGCCACTGACACCGTCCAGCTTGGCGCCTTCAATCGGCCGCTTCTTGCCGGTGTCGTCGTATCCGAGGACCCGGACCTTGACGGTCGAGTTCGCCTTGACCTTGGCCGGAGCCTTGAGCGCGAGCTCTTCGGGCAGGCCGATCACGTTGTAATCCTCGGCCAGGTACCAGAGCACGCTGCTGCCCTTCTTGAGCTTGGTCAGCTCACCACCGGTGGAGGACTGCTTGTGCTGGTACTTGAGCGCCCACCAGTTGACTCCCTTGGCGACGGTGCTGCCGAAGCCGCAGAGTCCGAATCCGTACTGGCCGTCGGAGACCTTCAGGGGCCGCAGTGCCGATGTCTGCTTCGCGGCGTCAACCAGTACGCCGAAACCGGTCGGACCGGTCAGGGTGCGGGCCTTGCCCGGCTTGCCGCCGAGGCAGGCCGTATTCGGCTTGACCTTCGCGGTGCCGGTCTTGATCTTGCCGTCAAACAGGATCTTGCCCTTGTAGGTGACGACCCGGAGGTTCACCGGCACCTTGTTGGCTGCGCTCGCGGGCGCTGCCGTGAAGGCGAACAGCATCGTAAGTCCGAGGACGAGACCCAGGACGGGTTTGGTGATTCGATCCTTCATGTTTTTCCTTTGTCCGGCAGCCATTACGCGAGGCCGCTGTTGTCGGTACGCCAGATGGCGCAAAGTCGGCAGGTCTTCGGACTTAGACGTTGTGTAGAGGCAGCCTTCCCAGGTTTTGACCCAGTGGCTGAGTGCCTCTTATTACGTCCCTACCGCTGCGCGCCAGTTCCGGAATTTGACCGGATTCCCTGACCCCGCTTAGTGGGGGTGCGACCGACTTCAAGGAGATCATAGCCCCGAACGGTCCCTGAATGCGTCGCCCGGCCGGGCGAAAGGCCAGGTCACTCCTATACCGTCCCCCGTCGATGGAATCCCTCGCCCAACTGATGCACACCCTGCCCCTCGCCCTCGGCCCGAGCTGGCTCGATCCCGAGACACTGATCGAGAAATTCTCGATGCTCGGCCTGCTTCTGGTCGTCTTCATGGAGTCCGGGCTGATGGTCGGCTTCTTTCTGCCCGGCGACTCCCTGCTCTTCACGGCCGGCCTGCTCTCGTCCACCACCAACCTGCTGCCGAGCATCTGGGTGCTGGTGGTCCTGGTGCCGATCGCCGCGATCGCCGGCGACCAGTGCGGCTACTGGATCGGCCGCCGCTTCGGCCCGCCGCTCTTCAACCGTCCCGACAGCCGCTTCTTCAAACGGGAGTTCGTCGACCAGACCTCAGCCTTCTTCGAGAAGCACGGGCCACGGGCGATCATCCTGGCCCGCTTCGTCCCGATCGTCCGTGCGTTCGTCCCGGTGATGGCAGGCACTTCGAACATGAACTACCGGACCTTCCTCACCTTCGACATCATCGGCGGCACCCTCTGGGGCGCCGGCGTCGTCACCCTCGGTTACTTCCTCGGACAGATCGATTTTGTCGCCGACCACATCGAGCTGATTCTGATCGGCGTAGTCATCGTCTCGGTCAGCCCGGTCATCTTCGAGCTGAACAAGGCCCGCAAAGCAGCCGACACGCACCAGAAGCCGGAGCCGTTCGAGAATCCGATCGACGAAGAAGGCGAGCCGGTCCACCCGGAAGCCGAGCGCGACCCGCTCTAGGCGGCCTGGTTGTACATCGCTTCAAGAGCGGACATGCCGCTCCGAAGCACCTCTTCGTCACTCCAGGCCGACAGATCCGCCGCCTGCGAACCGCCGTTCAATCCCATCAGCAGCGGTTTGCCCAGATAGTGATTGCCGTTGATCCACTCTGCCCAGAGGCCCGGCCGATCCGGATCGATCCATTGGAACATCTCGGCATCCGGCTCCCAGAAGACTTCGTCGAAGGCGAGCCAGAGCTTGTCGAGTACACCCGCCCCGAGACCGGTGATCGCCTATTGGAGGCCGGGAGTCCGGCGAACGGGAAAGACGTCGCTGAGCGGAGTGACAGCCGCCTGCGCCCAGGTGCCGTCAAACGACCGGAGCCCCTTGTGCATCTGGGCCTCGCCGGCCAGGCCCGCCCGCCGTTGCGCCGGATTCACAAAGTCGAACTCGTAGTCGAAAGGAACGATCTCGACGCCGGCGTCCTCCGCCATCCCGACCAGGGGGCTTCCGGTCAGGCCCTGGATCCACGAAGCGCCGAGTTCAGCCGGGACCCCGTCCAGTTCCTCGGAACGAACCCGGCCTCCGACCCGGTCACGACCTTCGAGAACGGTGACATCGAAACCGTCGTCGACCAGCTTTCGAGCGCAGGCGAGTCCGGATGCCCCGGCACCGACTACGATCACCGTGCGGCCACCCTCGCTGCCCCTGGCAATCTCGCCGGCAGTGCGAAGTCCCGACTCGATCGCTCCCCTGACGGTCGCCGGATAGCTGATCGCGGTCGCCTCGCCGGTGATAAACAGCCGGTCGGCGATCGGCTCCGCGAGCATGCGTCTCAGTCCAGCACCGTGGGGATCCGGCGGCAGATACGAATACGAGCAAAGCGAAGTCGGATCCATCAGCCAGTTGGTACGGATATACGCCGTCGGCGCAGGAATGTCGTACACAGGCAGGCTGTCGAGGGCTGATGTTGAAGATGAGAAGGGCAGGCGGCAAGGCCGGCCGCTGCCGCCAGAGCGATCCCACCACTTATGAACTCTCGTCTCCTGATCTACAGAACGGTAGCCTCCCGCGAATGAGTCGTGCCATTTCAGCCCTGATAGTCGCAGCCGTCCTCCTCGGACTCCCGAGCCAGGCAGGCGCCGTGACGGCCAGGACGACCAGCTTCATCGCCGGCTTCGAGGGCTTCGTCTCCTGCGTCTACGCCGACCCCGCGGGCCACGCCACCATCGGCTACGGCCACCTGCTCCACCTCGGATCACCGACGAAGAAAGACCGGAGGAAGTGGGGCTGCATCTCCAACTCCCGGGCCCTGAAGCTACTCCGCCGGGACCTTCAGTCAACCGAGAACGCCATGTTCGACGAGATCGGCGACGCAGTCGTCACGCCCTCGATGATCACCGCGCTCACCTCGTTCACTTTCAATCTCGGTGCCGGGGCCCTGGAACCACGCAGAACCAAGGGCCAGCCCCGAGCCACCGCCATCGCCAAACGCCTGCGCAACGGCAAGTACCGCCGCGCCGGCAAGGAAATGCTCCAGTACGACGGAATCATCGTCAACGGCAAGCGCTACGAACTCGAAGGCCTCCAGATCAGGCGCCGCAAGGAATACCGCCTGATGATCAAGGGAATCTCCGAACTGAAGCCCTGCAAGTCCGACTGCTCCGACGGTGGTTCAGGCGGAGGCCTCAGCCCGGGCTGAGCTTCGCTCTGCACGGCCGAGGCCGTGGATTCATGCGGCCGAGAGGAGTCGAACCTCCACATCCTTTCGGACACAGGCACCTGAAGCCTGCGCGTCTACCAGTTCCGCCACGGCCGCGTGGAGACGGAACTCTAACGCCTGCCGCCTGAAGGTGGCTTGGAGGTTCGGATTGTTACTATGGCCGTCGCTTGCCGCTATCGTCCAGGGGTCTAGGACGCCGGATTCTCAGTCCGGAAACCGGGGTTCGAATCCCCGTAGCGGTACTCACCACGAACACATCCAGGAGGGCTGAACATGAAGATCTATTCCTGGAACGTGAACGGCATTCGGGCGGTCATCCGCAAGAACGACTTCGGGCCTTTCGTCACTAAGCACCGGCCGGATATCCTCTGCCTGCAGGAGACCAAGGCCGAGCAGGGCCAGGCCGAGATCGACCTGCCCGAGTATGAGGAGTACTGGAACTCGGCCGGGAAGGCCGGCTATTCCGGCACCGCGATCTTCACCCGTCCCAAGCCGATCGCCGTTTTGAACGACATGGCGGCGGACATCTCGACCAAGCACGGGCTCCACGACGACTCCTACGGCGACCCCCTGAAAGAGGGCCGGATCATCAGCGCCGAATTCGAGCATTTCTACGTCGTGAGCACCTACGTCCCCAACGCCAAGCGTGACCTGACCCGTCTCCCCCTGCGCTTCAACCAGTGGGATCCGGCGCTGCTGGCCCACATGCAGGAACTCGAGCAGCGGAAGCCGGTGATCGTCTGCGGCGACATGAACGTCGCCCACACCGAAGACGACCTGGCCAATCCGAAGACCAACGTCGGCGAGCACGGATTCACCGACGAGGAGCGCGAAGGTTTCCAGAACTTCCTCGACGCCGGATTCATCGACACGTTCCGGCTCTTCAACGAAGGTAGCGGCCACTACAGCTGGTGGTCCTACATGTCGAAGGCCCGCAAGCGCAACGTCGGCTGGCGGATCGACTACTTCCTGGCCTCCGCGAGCCTCAGGGATGCGATTGTCGGCGCAGAGATCCACGCTGACATCATGGGCTCGGACCACTGCCCGGTGAGCGTCGAGCTCGACGATTCGAAGCTCGGGAAATAGAAACGGGCGGCCCGCGGGCCGCCCGTTTCGAAGGGACGATCAGCGGCGGATCAACTGACTTTCACCTTCTTGGTCGCGGAGCCTGCACGCGCGCCCTTGGCGCCGGCCTTGAACTTGACCTTCGAGGATCCGGACTTGGTGAACTTCACCTTGACCTTGACCGTCTTCGACTTGCCGGGTGCGAGGGTGCCGGCCTTGGCCTTGCCCTTGGCGCCCCTGCCGGAAGCCGAGACCGTCAGACCCTTCGCGGTGGCGGTGCCACTGTTCGTCATGGAGACCTTGAAGGTCCCTTTGCCACCCTGCTTGACCTTGGACGGACCCTTGATCTTCACCTTCGAGAACTTGGCGCTGCCGGTCGCACCGGTGCAGGGCACTGACAGCGGCGGCGGCTTGACGATCGAGTCGGGGCTGATCGGTGAACCGTCGTCGTTCCTCGTGCCGAGGGTGAACTCGGATCCTCCGGTCCAGGGACTGTGGGCACAGGTCGTGCGCACGTAGCTCTTGTCGAGCCCGCGGCGATTGGCCACTGGGTCGTTCGTGCCGGGGATGTTGAGGTCGAAGTAACCCACCGACGAGTCGTACGCCAGGACAGGAATCGCAACCTCGAGCTTGCCGTTCTTCAGCACGCCCTCCATGTAGATGCCGGTGTTAACCCCCTTCGAGTAGCCGTAGATCTTGATCTTCGGCAGCCCCGCGGCGTTGCGGCCGCCGTTGAAGACGATGAGGACCGCGTCTTTGAGGTTCGGGCCAGTCGGTCCGTTCGTTCGATTGAGGTACAGGTAGGACTTGCCATTGCCGATCACGGACTTGGGACAGCGTGCGACGATCGTGTCCGGCGGCACGGTCATGTTCACCGGCGGGGGTCCGACCTCATTGTCCGGGCAGACCGGCATCTTGGGATCAGGGTTGAACGACATCTCGTCCGGGAAGTCGGCTCGGACTTCCTTCAGGGGCAGCACTTCGGGGTTCTGCGGGAACGGCGCCGTGATTTCGACCTCAACCCGCCAGTTGGCCGGCCGCGGTGCATCCTTGTAGAAGGTCCCGCTCTGCGGCACCATGCTGAAATCGTTGGTGGCCGACTCGTTGGCGGCCTGGGCCGAAGTGGCTCCGACCAGCGCGATCAGCGCCGCCGCAAGCAGTCCTGAAGTGAATTTCAAAGTCGGGTTCAAAGCCTCTCTCCTGTCCCAGGGATCCTGCCATCAGCATCCCAATCGCTCCCGGAATACATTCCCGTACACGACCAGATCTAAACATCAAATGATGTCGAGAAGCGACTACTTGACTTTGACGCTCTTTGAAGCGGTTTTCACCGATACGCCGCGGCCAGAAGCCTTGAACTTGACCCTCGTCTGACCTTTCCGGGTGAAGGAGACCTTGACCTTGACCTTGACCGTCTTCGACTTTCCAGGAGCAATTGAGACTGCCGGGCTTTTTCCCTTGGCCCCCTTGCCCGAGGCGATGACCTTCACGGACTTCGCGGTGGCTGAGCCGGAATTGGGAATGGTAACCCTGAAAGTCGTCTTCTTGCCCTGAACGGCTGTCGCGGGTCCCTTGACCTTGAGTTTGCCGAGCCTGGGCGAACCGGATACTCCACTGCAGGGAACTGACAGCGGTGGCGCGGCAACAGTCGATTCCGGGCTCGTGGCGGCGCCGGAATCGTTTCTGGTCCCGAGCAGGAAGTCGACCTGGCCTTCCCAGTCCCCGTCGTTGCAGGTAGCGCGCACGTAGTCAGGATCCTGCCCGCGGCGTTCCGCGTGCGATTCGTCCGTACCGGGGATGCTGAGGTTGAACTTGCCGGTCGCTGAATCGAACGGGAGGACCGGGATCGAGACGTCGAGCTGTCCGTCATCGAGTACGCCCACCATGTAGATGCCGGTGCCCGCGCCCTGGGAATAGCCGTAGATCTTGATCTTCGGCAGCCCTTCGGCCGTACGGCCACCGTTGAAGATGACCACGACGGCATCCCGGAGCGTCGGACCATCCGAGTCGTTGATGCGCGCCAGGTAATGCTCGGCGGTGCCGTTGCCGATCACCGAGTCGGGGCACCGGGCGATGGCCGTCTCCGGCGGGACGCTCAGGTTGGTCGGCTTCGGGCCGACCTTGTCGTCCGGGCAGACGGGCATGTCCGGGTCCGGGTTGAAGGTCATCTCCTGCGGCAGGCTGGCGTGGATCTCCTTCAGGGGAGTCACCACGGAAGAACCCGGGTAAGGGGCCTTGATCTCGACGCCCACCTTCCAGTTGACCGGTTTCGGCAGCTCGCGGAAAAGGCCTCCGGCGATCGAAGTCATGCTGAGCGAACTGGTCGCCGTCTCGTCAGCAGCCATCGCGCTCTCGCCGGCCATTGTGAGGGCCAGCGCGGTCAGCGCCAACCCGGTGATCACCCGCAGGTGCCTCATCAATCACTCCCTCCGGAACTCATGATTCGGATCCCTCCCAATTCCGAAATAAAGACTTGCCGCAGCCTACAACCGGCCATGGCAAAGAAGAGAGGCGACCCCGAAGGGCCGCCTCTCTCACTGCCTTGGTACTGCTCGATGCTTCTACTTGACCTTGACCGTCTTGGTCGCGGTCTTGGCGCTGGCACCCTTGCCGGTCGCCTTGAACTTCGTCTTGATCTTGCCCTTCTTGGCGAACTTGACCTTGACCTTGACGGTCTTGGACTTGCCTGCCTTGAGGGTTCCGACTGAAGCGCTGCCGCTCGCACCCTTACCGCTGGCCTTAACCTTGGCCTTGGTGATGGTGCCTGAGCCGGCGTTCTTCACGGTCACCTTGTAGGTGCCCTTGCTGCCCTTCTTGACGCTGCCGGGGCCCTTGACCTTGACCTTGCCGAACTTGCCGGTGCTGGTGACTTCACCAACGCACGGGGTCGTGGATTCCGGCGCGTTGATGATGGTGTCCGGGCTGGTCGCCGTACCGTCATCAGCACGGGTACCCAATGTGAACTGGGCGTTGGTCAGCCAATCACCGGTCGAGCACTTGGCCTGGACGTAGTCCTTGACCTGGCCGTGGCGGTTGGCCTGCGGCGCGTTTGTGCCGGGGATGTTCAGGTTGAAATCACCTGTACCGGAGTCCAACGTCAGCACGGGGATCTTCACGTCGAGCACGCCGTTGTCGAGCACGCCTTCCATGAATACGCCGGCGCCTGTGCCCTCGGAGTAGCCGTAGATCTTGATCTTCGGCTGGCCCTGGGCATTTTCGCCACCGTTGAATATGATCAGAACCGGATCCTTCAGGTTCGGACCGTTGGCGCTGTTGGCGCGTGCCAGGTAAAGCCCGGCAGTGCCGTTACCGAGCACCGAGTTCGGGCAACGGGCAATGACCGTGTCTGGCGGGACGCTCATGTTGGTCGGCGAGGGACCGACCTTGTCATCCGGGCAAACCGGCATGTTCGGGTCCGGATTGAAGGTCATGTCCTTCGGGAACGTGGTGCGGACCCGCTTCATCGGCTGAACCTGCGGTGATGCCGGATACGGAGCCTTGATCTCAACTCCGACCCGCCAGTTGACCGCCTTGCGCTCCGTCTTCGAGAGCTTGCCCGACTGCGGCGTCATGGTGAGATTGGCCGTAGCCGTCTCGTTGGCCGCACTGGCCGGACTGGCCATTGAAAGTGACATGAACGCCGCTACGGCGATCCCTGCTGATACTGCTAAGAACTTTTTCATCTTCTCTCCTCCAAGAGTGAATCTGGTCATGTATCTGCTTTATGAACTCATGTGTCTGCTTAACGAACACCTATACACGCCTGACCTACCGGTCAAACATGAAAATTCTCCCGACCGGTATAGCTAATACCCATTCATCCCGCTTGTCAAGTGCGAATCCCGCTTTTCGGAGAATGCGAGAAAAAGGGCGACCCCGGAGGGCCGCCCTTTGAATCAGCTACTTCGGTCCAGGTTTACTTGACCTTGACCGACTTGCTGACGGTCTTGGCCTTTACGCCTGAGCCCGTCGCCTTGAACTTCGTCTTGATCTTGCCCTTCTTCGAGAACTTGACCTTGATCTTGACTGTCTTGGACTTGCCCTTGGCGAGGCTGCCTCCGCCGGCCTTGCCCTTGACGCCCTTGCCGCCGGCAGTGACCTTCAGGTTTTTGATGGTCGCTGCTCCGGCATTCTTGATGGTCACCTTGTAGGTGCCCTTCTTACCCTTCTTGACCCTGGCCGGTCCCTTTACCTTGACCGATCCGAACTTGCTTCCGGCCTTGCCGGTGCAGTCGGTCTTGCTTTCGGGGGCCACGAGGGTAGTGGTCGGGCTGATATTACTGCCGTCATCAGCACGGGTACCGAGGCTGAACGTGGCGTTGGTCAGCCATTCACCAGTGGAGCAGGTGGTCTGAACGTAGTCCTTGACCTTGCCGTGGCGGTTGGCCTGCGCCGCGTTTGAGCCGGGGATGTTCAGGTTGAAATCACCGACGGCGGAGTCCAACGTGAGAACCGGAATCTTGATGTCGAGCTCGCCGTTGACCAGCGCGCCTTCCATATAGATCCCGGCGCCTGTGCCCTCGGAGTAACCGTAGATCTTGAGTACGGCCTGGCCCTGCGCGTTTTTGCCACCGTTGAATACGATCAGAACCGGATCCTTCAGGTTCGGACCGCTGGCGCTGTTGGCCCGTGCCAGGTAGAGACCGGCAGTGCCGTTACCGAGCACCGAATCCGGGCAACGGGCGATGACCGTGTCCGGCGGGACACTCAGGTTGGTCGGCGAGGGACCGACCTTGTCGTCCGGGCAGACGGTCTGGCCGGAATCAGGGTTGAAGCTCATGTCATGGGGAAACTTGATGGTGACCCGCTTCATCGGCAGAACCGTGGGGTTCGCCGGGTACGGAGCTTCGATCTTCACTTCCACGCGCCAATTGACCGGCTTCTTCACGTCAGTGAAAAGGCTGCCGGACTGCGGGGTCATGGTGAGGGCCGACGATGCGACCTCTCCGGTTGCGCTCGCGCCGCCCGCCATTGCCAGCGACGCAGTCGCTGCCACAGCCAGGCTCGCGCCTATCGCGATAAGTCTTTTCATGATCTCTCCTGTTTGATTGGTAAAACTGCGGTTTCCCGCATCCCCCCCGGATGAAGCGGGGGTCCCCCGCAAATCCCTGAGTGGTCTGCGGGAGCCTATATGAATAGAACCCGGAAACGGCTCTGGAGTTGCGCTATTGGTCTCGAAAAACGTGCTGGTACTGAGTATCGGGCTGCGAGGTGTCTCCGATCGCTTCGAACGGAGCCTGTTGCGTGCACCCGGGAGCCGGCACGTTGTTCGTCTGGTTCTGCCCGGCGAACGGGTAGGTGATGACCGAGTCGTATTGCGTCTCGACCTGCTCCGGCAGGTAGGGGTATCGCAGGTTGCTGGCGTACTGGGCCTGCTGGATCGGAGTCAAAGTCGACCAGGGCGCGATGATCGCGTTCAGGCCGGCACCGCAGTTGGCGTCGTCGAAGACTTCGAGACGGCCGACCTTCGAGTTGCCGCCTGATGCGACGGTCGGATTGGCACGACTCGAGGTGAGGCGCGACGGGTAAGCCGTGGCGCTGCTTGGACTGAGGTTGACACCGGCGCGGATGTAATGGATGAAGCGGTCATTGGGTGAGTCACCGGTTGAAATTCCGGCGTTGGTTGCCGCGGCCGCGTTCGCCAGGAAAGCCGCCAGTTCCTTGCGGTAGTACGAGGCGGTCTGGAGGAATGGGTTGAACTCGGCGAAGTAGTCGGGCACACGGGCCAGGAGTCGCGGCGCGTCGTCATCGAGGAAGGAGCGCAGCGACGGGAACGCCTTCGGCGCCTTGCGGATGATCGGCTTGAGTCCCTGGTAGAGGCGCTTGCTCACCGGTGCCAACGCTGCCGAGGCCTCGAAGGTCGGTGAGAGCTGCTCGGCGACCGGCACCATCTTGTTGGTGATCGGAGTGGCGAATGCGGCGAAGTCCCCGAGCCTCTGCTGTGTGGCGCGCGATTCCCGCAGGAAGGTCGGGAAGATGCGGAAGAAGTTCTGGAGGTCCACCCGGCGCTCCGCGGTGGTCGAGAAGACCGTGTTCGAGTTCCGGATCAGGCCGCTGAGCTGACCCTGGCGCTTGCTCAGTGCGTCAAAGACGACGCCGGTGTTCCGGATCAGTTTCGAAAGGTCCTTGTCCTCTTCATTGAGAACGGTCAGCACGTCGGTCACCGAGCCGAGTGTCCCCGGCAGCACGCCAAGGGCCTGGTTGATCGTCGCGCCACGGCGATACACCGCGATCGAGTTGTCGATGGCACTCCGCTTGAACGCCTCGCGGGTCACCGGATCGAAGGTCCGGAAAATCTCGTCGAGCTGGACCGACTTCGCCACCTGCGCCGGCGGCAACTCGTCGCCGTCCTCGAGCATGCCGTCGCGCTTGTCGCCCGGGGTAAGTTCGATGTAGGCCTCGCCGAGCAGTGACTTGGCGCGGAGGATGGCGCGGGTGTCGGCGGGCACCGGGGCGAATTCAGGGTCGAGTTCCAGGGTGACGATCGCCTCGCCCGCCTGTTCACCCTCGCCGAGCTCGACCTTGGTCACGTGCCCGACACCGACGCCGGAGATCGAGACCTCCGACTGCTCGGCGAGCTGGCCGATCTGGGTCATCGGCATCTTCAGGTGATAACCACTGGCGGCCAGCGGCGTCGGTCCGCCGAAGGCCACCCAGACGAAGAGCAGCAGGCCGAAGCACGACAGCGCGAAGCCGGCGATCGTGATGAGCTGCCCTATTGAAGGTGCCTGTTTATTCACGGTGTGTCCGTCGTGTCGGTGGGGCCGGTCGGGGCGGTGTCAGTACCGCCGGTGTCGCCGGTCGGGCCGGTCGGGACCGTGGCGCTGGTCACACCGGTGTCGCCGGTCGGACCGAAGGCACCGGTGGCTCCGTCGGTGTCATTGGAGACCAGGCCGCTGGTCGGGATCGGCAACAGGTCCGTCGGGGTCTTGTAGATCCCATCCGGGCAAATGCCGCCGTATTCCGGCAGGATCGGCGGCGGCAGCTGCGCGAGCCGGAAGGCGGTCAGCAGCTGCGGTACGCCGGTGGAGATGGACTGAGCCTGCGTCGACGTATTGCAGGTGATGCTGCTGATGCCGCGACGGACCGGTCCGGAGGCATCCTGCGCATTGATTGAGGAATTCGTGTTGTGGGCCAGCCACGGGGCCCAGAACAGGAAGCCTTCCTGAGCATCCCCTTCCGGGTTGTAAGCGAGCAGGTTGAAGAGCTTGTTGAACTCGCTGAACACACCCTTGAACTGCGTCGTGGTGACCGCGGCGGGCTTGCTGGTCTTGTAGAGGTCCTGGAAGACCGGCTGTACGTTGCGTGAGAACGGCCGGATGTTGTCGCGTACGTTCGCGGTCTGGGTTTCAGACAGGTGCTGGATCGCCTTGAGCGATCCCTTCAGGTTCTTCGCGCCCGGGATCAAACCGAGCAGGGTCGGACGCAGGACCAGCGAGAGCTGGTTCGACTTGGAGAGGCCGCTCTGCGCCGCGGTCAGGGTCGACGGGAACTCCTGGAGCGCCTCGCGCAGCGATGCCTCCTCGTTGGCGTATGCCTGCAGGTTGTTCTTCGAGTTGGTGATGAAGTCGGCGACCGCTTCGTCGTTGTTGCCGAGCTCGGTGGCAATCTGGCTGAAGGCGTGAACCCCGCCACTGATGTTGTTGCGGCGCTCTTCGAGCTTGCCGTTCAGCTTGGCCGTGTACTGGGCGAAAGGTCCGAAGCGGCGGAGTGCCTGCGAGAGGTCCTCGCCCTTGCCGTCGAGCCCTTCGCCGGCGCCGTTCAGAAGCAGCGTCAGGTAGTCCTGCGTGTCGCCGTCGAGCGTGGCGAAGAACTGGTCGAGCTGCACGTTGCTCAGGCCCTGGGCCAGCGGCAGCGTCTCGCCCTCCGCGGGCGGCGGGCCCTCGGTGCCGGGATCGATCTCCACCACCATGTCGTTGAGGCCGGTCTTCGGGCGCAGCAGGAACTCGGCGTCGGAGTGCAGCAGGTCCTTGTACTTGGGCTCGATGTCGAGCCGCACCTTGGCGACGCCGTCGTCGAGGTTCGAGGCCCCGACCTTGCCGACGTTGATGCCGGCGATCACGGCGGCCTGACCCTGGCCCGGGGTGATCGCCTGGGCCGTCTCGAATTCGGCGTTGATCGAATAGAAGTCCTGGCCCATTCCCGGCACCCATGAAGGCAGGGCCGCCTTCTGGTTGGCGAGGATGACCAGCAGCACGGCGAGCGCAATCACGATCAGCCCGGCGATCGCCAGGAAGTCCTTGTAGTGGGTCTTGATTGCGCGCTTCATGGTGTGTACGTCGCGGGGCTCGGGGCACCGGGCTGGGCGTTCTCGCCGTTCAGGTCAGGCACGTCCTGGTTGTGGCAGAGCTGGTTGCCGACGAGTGGCGGCTGCCCGTTGTCGGACGGAGTAGTACCGAGAGGCGGCGTCTCCGTACGGCCATAAAGCGTTTCGAAGTTCGAGTTTCCGGGGTAAAGCGGGTCGTTCATCTTGACCGAGACGGGGCCGCCACCGACCTGGAACCGGGTCAGGGGGCCGTTGGCGTCGAAGGACTGGGTCGCGCCGGCAGCACCGACCGTGGAATAGAGGAATTCGCGACTTGCCGCCTGTCCGTTGCCGAGTGATCCGTCCTGGATCACCTGGTCGCCGGTCGGCACGATGTTCTCGGCGACGCAGAGCGCGACGTTGCGCAGTTGCGGCAGCAGCAACAGGGTTGCGTTGATCGACTTGGCGGAAGCCGGCGTCGAGCGCTTGGCGATCTTGGCCAGGCCGCCGAGTTCACGCTTGGTCAGCAGTGCCTTGACCTGGTTGGTAAAGGGCGTGGCCACGCGGATCGTCCGCGGAATCTCGTTGAAGCCGGGGGTGATCGCAATCGCGAATCCGCGCAGCGCAGGCAGGGCGGCGTTGAGGCTGGCCAACGAGACCCGGGCGGTCTGCAGGGTGGGTCCGAGCTCCTGGATCGTCAACCCGAGGTTGTTCGACTCGGCCGCCAGGGCACCGGTAAAGACCTCGAAGTTCCGGATGAAGCCCTGCAGGTCGTCGCCGCGCTGGTTGACCTTGGCCGTAACCCGGCTCAGGCCGCGCAGCAGGTTGCCGAGGTCGTTCGGCCCCTCGCCGAGCGTCGCCTCGGCCACGACCGCCGTACCGCGGGCCGCTTCTTCGCCGCTCTGGTAGGCGACGTTCAGGGCCTCGCCGCCGCTGAGGCCCTGGACCGAAGGCTCGAAGGTCAGGTCCTGCTCGGCCGTGGGCTTCTTGTTGAGCCCGGTGCCGAGCCCGACCAGCAGCTTCTGGATGTTCGCCCGCTCGGGGATCTGGAGCGTGCGCAGGACGTCACCGATCTGCACGCTGGTCGAAGTCCGGGCAATCGGGATCGTGCCGTCCTCGTCGATCTCCGGAGAGCCCGGCGTGCCGGGGTCGAGGTCGATGAACCAGTTGCCTTCGAGGAAGAGGCGCGGCCGGATCTGGGCGCTGGCGTCTTCGTGGATCGGCCGCCCTTCCGGATCGACCGTGAACGAAACGACGGTGTTGTTGCCGGCGCCTTCCTTTTTGGTCACTTTGCCGACGTTGACACCGGCGATGCGCACCGGCGACTTGATCGCGATGTTGACCGCATTGCCGAAGGTCGCCTTGACTTCATAACCGGGGCTGGTGAACGGGATCGACTTGGTGAAAGCGAGGTACATACCGAGCGCGACGAGCAGCACGGCGATCACGCCGAAAGTCATCGGGCCGGCCCCACCCCAGTCCCGGAAGAACTGCTGGTTGTATCTGGAGACTTTGCGCTTGTGCTCCATCACTTGCCCCAGTTCAGCTGTTTTTTCGTCTGGCCGAAGGTCTTCAGGGGTTCGGCCGAGAGGTTGCTGTTGCCGATCACCTGAGTGGCGAAGGCGTAGACCTCGTTGCCGGCGGCGCAGGCACGCGGCTGTCCGGGCGAAGCCGTGTACGGGTACGGATTCGTGTGCAGGAAGCTCTTCTGTCTCGCGTCGCCGCCGTTCGCCGGACTGGCGGCCGGCAGGCCTTCGCCGTTCGGCGGGACCGGCGGCAGCACGCTGACCGCCCGCACCCAGCGGTTGGTGCCATCGCCGACCGACGTGAAGTCCGCGGCGTTTCGCAGCAGCAGGGACAGGTAGTTGCAGGTGTTCTGCGCGGGTGCCACGTGGGCCAGCAGCGGTTTCAGGATCTGGTTGGTCTCGATCAGGGTGTCGAGGCCTGTATTGACGACCGCGCTCTCTCCGAACTGGCGGAGCGATCGGGCTGTCGGGGCAAGCTCGTTGTTCAGCTTCGGCGACGAACGCAGGACGGGGATGCCGAGGTCGAGTGAGGAGTTGACGATCGGAGCGCTCTTGCCGAGTGCTTCGGCGCCGGGCTGGAGGGCCGTGGCAAAGCGGGCGGATGCATAAAGGAAGGGCCGGATCCGCGGCGCTTCGATCTGGGTCGTGAGCTGGGTCTGGAGTCCCTCGGTGATCGAGTCCTGCCAGTAGGGACGCGCGATTTCGGCCAGCGCGGTGAAGGTCGTATCGAGCGCGACGAACATGCTGGCCTGAGTTTCGGCCACCGGGGCAACCTCTGCCGCCGCCTGACTGAGGCCACGAATGAAGCCGTCGAGGTCGGTCTCCTTCGACGACAGGTTCCTGGTCACCGGTTCGGCCAGCGCCAGCAGCGGCGGCAGCTGACCGAGGATCTCGTTGATCGCTCCGCCGCGAGCGGCGAAGACGCCGCCGTATTCGGCCAGGTTCTGCTGAAGCGCGATACGGACCGGCTTCTGGAACATGTTGAAGACTTCGTCCGGATCTACCGCTTCCGGCTTCAGCTGGCTCGGGCCGAGGGTTCCGCCGGCCGGCAGGCCTTCAGGCGAATCGCCCGGGGTGAGCAGCAGATACTTGAGGCCGAGGGCCGAACGCTGGCGCACAGTAATCGTCGAGTTCTCGGGGATCGGCTGGACGCTCTTGTCGAGATTCAGGTCGAGCTTGGCGACGGTCTCGCCGTCGGCGAGCTGATCGGCGGTGACCGATTTGATCACACCGACCCGGACGCCGGCGATCCGGACCTCGTTGCCCTTGACCAGGGACTGGCCGCTGGGCAGTTCAACCTTGACGTTGTAGACCGGGACGAATGGCAGGCCGGTGTTCGCGTTGTAAGAGAAGAAGACACCGACCACGAGGATGACCGCGGTCACCGCACCCACAAGCATCGGGTTCTGGGAGATCCTTGACTGTCGGCGGTTCTTCTTCATCGGCTCAAGAGGTAGTCGAGGATGGCCATGCGCGAGTTCATCGCGCGCTGCTTGCGCTGGTACTTGTTCCCGCGCGGGTCGTTCGTGTCGCCCGTGTCACCGGTGGTGCCGGCGTCCGGATCGCTCAGGGCGCCGGGCAGCGCGTCCGCGCCTTCGAACGCATCGGTCGTATCGGTGTCACCGGTGAGCCCGCTAGGTCCGGTCGTCCCGGCGCCATCAGTTGCGCCGGTGTCGCCACTCGCGCCTGTTGTGTCTTCAAGACTGTCGCCAAGGGCGGAGATGTCCGGCAGGGCATCCAGGGCTTCTTCCGGGGGTCGATCGCGCTCATCGGTCCAGCTGGCGTTACAAACAGGGATGACGGTTTGGGTCTGGTACTCGGTGCAGGGGGTGACGACCACGTTCGTGCGCTGGTAGTGGCCGTACTGGTCGTAGCCATTGAGGCTGCTGCCAGAACCGTAGATGAACTTCATGAAGTTCTTGAACCCGCCGTTCTGACGGGTGCTCGAGAGCAGGAAGTTGAGGTCGGTCGCGGGCTGTTTGCCGGTGCGGGCCTGCTTGCCGAGCTTCTGGATGATCGGTCGCGAAGCGATCAGGTCGGGACCCGCGGTGCGGGTCGCGCGACCGAGGCTGTCGAGCGAGATCTCGGTCGCTTCGGCAAACGGCTTCAGCTTGGTCGTGACCTCGGAAATCTGCTTGACATTCGGGCGTAGCGAATCAAAGACCGGCTTGGCGGCCGTGGAGAAGGTGCCGAGCGCGTTGAAGGTCGCGCGCAGCTCACGCAGGGTCTGTGGCAGCTCACGCAGGTTGCCTTCGAGGTCATCGCCGCGCTCGGCGGTGGCGCCGGCCGCGGAACCGGCGCTCCTGAAGAACCCGACGAGGTTCTTGCGCTTCGCGGCCAGCTGGGTCAGGTTTTTGTCGCCATTCCTGGCGAGTTCGGCCAGGCGCTTGTTCTGGGACGCGAGGATCTTCAGGACCTTGTTGACCTGCATCAGGGCCGGGTTGGCGCGGGTGATCGTCTCCC
Organism: Thermoleophilia bacterium; assembly: GCA_016650125.1. Lineage (GTDB taxonomy): Bacteria > Actinomycetota > Thermoleophilia > Solirubrobacterales > 70-9 > 67-14. The sequence continues at coordinate 115,840 of JAENWT010000006.1, read as the reverse complement.
GCAGCTCAGGCCCGCGAGTGGCCAGACCGGCGCCGAGTTCGTTGAGGATGATGCGGAAGCGCTGGGCGTATGGCAGGCGGTAAATGTTGGTGATCAGGTCCTGGTCGACCGACTTGCCGTTGTTCTCGAGCGGCAGCAGGTGCTGGCCGGCGCCGGGATCGCCGTCCGGGATCTCGGTGAGCTCCGGCGGCGCCTCGGTGCCGGACGGGCGCGGTTCGGTGACCGAGCAGTCGATGAATTTCTCGCCGATCAGCGACTGCGGCCGGATCAGGCAGGAGGCGTTGTCGCGGAAGTCCTGGAAGCCCTTGTCGGTGATGTTCAGGACGATGATCGCCTTGCCGGGCTGGACCTCGTCTTCGGGATCGGAGCTGACGACTTCGTCGGGCATCGAAACGTCGATCGAATCGACGCTGCCGACGTTGGCGCCGGCCACACGAACGTCTTCACCCGGCACCACGAAGGCGCCGTTGTCGAAGACGGCCCTGACCTTGTAGGCCCCGGCGTCGTCACCACAGCTCCTGAGCAGCAGGAAGGCCGCGATCACGACAAGGATGGCGATCACTATGAGGATTACTTTTCTCACGGCGCCTGCCCCGGATCACACTTGCCGACAAGGTTGCCGTTGTCGAGGAACGGATTCGATCCGGCGATCGCCTGGGTCGAGCCGCCGGGACAGCGCTGGGCGCCACCGACGAAGTCAAGTCCGCTGTAGACCGCACTGGTCGCCGGCTGGATCGCCACCCCGTTCAACTGGTAGAGGCCGGTCGCCGTGGGCGTGACCCGAGCGTAGTGGCCGTTGCCGTCGTAGTTGGCGGCCGAAGCGCCGAGCTTGCCGAACGCGTTGAAGATGTCCGGACCGAAGGCCCTGGTCTGCGCTACATCTTCCTGAGAGGCGTCAAACGACTTGATGGCGGCGTCGACAGCCGGCTCGGCGACTTCGTGGAGCGGAGTCAGCGAGGTCACCAGGTCGTTGAAGTCGTTGTTGGCGCCCGGCTTCGAAGCGACCGTGGCCAGGTCGGAAAAGACGGGCTTCGCCCGTACGAGTACCGGCCTCAGATTGTTCTTCAGGAAACGCGCGAGGCCCGCGTCGGCGGCGCGGCCTTCGGCGGCGACGAAAGGCTCGACGTCGTCGAGCGCGGCGCGGAGGTTGACGAAGGTCGTGTTGCCCTGGCGCAGGGTCGGCGGCAGTTCCTGCAGTGCCAGCGAGAGCGACTCGTTCTCGCTGGCGATCGCTCCGAGGGCGGTGTTCGAGTTGCTGACCAGGTCGGTCAGCTCCGGTGCCACCTCGGAGAGGTTGGTCACGAAGCCCGAGGTGTTCTTGACGAATTCGTCGAGCCGCGTGTCCTGGTCGGCGAGCTCGGCGAACAGGCGCTGGGTCGAGCTGAAGGAGGTGCCGGTGTACTTGAAGGTCTTGTTCGCGTCCGGGGCCCCTTCGCCGGCGTAGATCGCCGAGACGCCGCGGATGTAGTTGCGCCAGCCGTTCCTGGTCCTTTCGTCGAAGACATCGAAGAACTGGTCGAGCTCAACCGCCGTGGTCGTGCTGGCCTCCCCGAGGATCGTCCCGTCATCCAGTTCCGGGCTGTTGTCCGGACCCATCGTCAGGGCGATGTAGTGGTTGTGAACGCTGGAGAGCGAGCTCTTGCGGACGATCGCCGTCGTGCCTTCGCGCAACGCGTCGTCGGTTTCGATCCCAATCGCGGCTTCGTTGTCTTCACTCAGACCGACCGATTTGACCGTTCCGATCGCGTGACCGCCGACCAGGACCTGGTTGCCGGGCACGATCAGGCCGGCGTTCTGGAACTTGAGCGTGTACTTGTGGCCGGAGTCGCCGCCGAAGATGAGTGAGGCCACGAGAACGATCGCGCACACGAGAACGCCCAGGGTGACCACCCTGAGCACGGTCGAACTTCGGCCCCGGCTAGAACCGCGGCTTGGTTTTGCTTGATTGGCAGACGTCAATCTTCGCTACCCGGTGAATCTCCCCATCCTTCGGAGCCTCCTTCCTGATTGATGGAGGTTACCTAAGCGGGCAGCGGAAACCCTTGCGGTACCCCGGCCGATCTCCCGGGGGATTACGGCCCGGTGAACTCACCCGCATAACAGGCCCCGGGAGCGCACGGGTTGGTCACCCTCCCGTTCGACTTCAGGAAGTCGGAAACCATCTGCTGAGCGGTATCCGCCCGCCGCGGATCTTCGTGTGGATCAAGGCCGGCCGGAGGCGCGGTATTGGTGATGGGAGGCGGTCCGGTCCCGAGAGTCTGGCCTGGATTTCCGGTGTCAGGGCGCACCGGTCCGCTGTCCCAGTAGGCGATCGCGGAACCGTTGTACGGGTAGCTCGTCACCGGCTCTATCCCCCACTGCCCGTTCACCCCCGTCCAGCGCCCGGAGTAGACGAAGGGGTTGACCGCCCGGGCCCCGATCGTCCGCGCCATCACGTTCGACTGCCAGTTGGAGACGAGATGGTCGCCGAAAGCGATGTCCATCAGAACCTTGTGGGCCGGCGTGTCCGGCAGCGGGTCACTGGTCATCCGGTGGGCGTAACCGTTGGGCTCGCCGCGGTCCCACAGCATCTGCGCGAGGCCGAGGGCGAGCGGCCGCTCGAGCTCATCGCGGTAGCTCGGGTTGAAAAAAGTCGAGTAGGAAGCCCACGCGGCCGAGCGGTTCAGCAGCACCGAGAAGTTCATGGCGCTCACCCCCAGCGAGGTGCGGTCGAAGTCGGGCGCGAGGGCGGTCAGCGCTCCGCCCAGGATGCCTCCCTGGCTGTTGCCGCGGTAGAAGGCCCGACCGGAAGAAGTGCTGATCACGGGATCGCTGTTCATGTCCAGCGGGTCCACGTGAAAGCCGGGGGCGGAGATCAGGCCGTCGGGATGGACCATCAGCCGGGCGAGGAAGAGCTCGTTCAGCAGCCCTTGCTGGAGCCGGTCGACGACCTTGGGGAAATTGGAGAGATCGGTCAGGGAGGAGATAACGGTTCCCAAGTCACTCGACGACATGCCGATCTCGTCGGTTCCACAGACGACGAACCCATGATCGTCGGCGAGGTCAAGCTGCGGTTCGGCGTCGATCTCGCCGCCGATGTTGCCCAGCAGGCCGTGGCCGTAGACCAGTGCCCTGCCCGGCGCGGCCGAAGGGGAGTCGACGACCGCGTGCGGCACGATGCAGTCGAAGTTGGCTTCGTAGGTGCCCGTCTTGACGGGCACACCGGCCGTGTTCAGGTTGAGTGTGGCGCCGGTCGCGCATTCGTCGGAGCTGATCGGGTGCTTCAGGTAACAGGGCACGTTGAAGGTGCCCTTGATGCGCCGCACGACCTGCGGGTTCGGATCGTCTTCGGTCGAGGTGACCGTGAAGGAAGGGGCGGTCGAGCTTGCCGGAATCACCCGGTCGGAGAGGTTGGTGTCGCCCAGTTCGGCGAAGGCCTGGTCGCGCATGGACAATGCTCTCGAGGAGTTGTTCTCGTCGCTGGCCACCGTGAAGTCCCAGGTCAGATAGAGGTTCTTCCGCGCGATGTCCTGGTTGCCAAGGCGGCGGAAGATGTCCTCGAAGTAGGAACGCCGCTGGTTGATCATGATCTCCCGGCTCGGCAGGAGGTCTCGGTAGTAACGGAAGCCCGCCGGCGCGGCAATGGTCGCTCCGGTCGCGTCCTCGAGCCCCCGCAGGACGACGATGTACCGGCCTCCGGCGTCGAAGTTGACCATCGGATGGATCAGCAGGGTCCGGTTGCTGTCGCTGCTCGCGCTGCTGTCGAGCTCGACCCAGATCGGCTGCCGTTCCCCGGTGGCCGAGTTGATCACCACGACCGGCGCGTCCGGCTCGAGGTACCGCTCCGGATCCGCCAGACTGACCGGGTTGGTCTGGGCCAGGGCGAACAAGTTGTCGAGGCCGGGAACCCGCAGCGAGATCGTCTGGCCCTGGCTGAAGCCGTCGCTCTGGTTGTACGGAGCGGCGTTGATCGGCTTACCGTCGTCGTTGACCGGCATCGCGTCGGTCCGGAAGTTGATCCGGCGGCCGGTCTCCGTGGTCGCGTCGCCACGGGTATAGAAGTTGTTCGGGAACGGCGTCATACAGAGCGTCGGGGTCGGCTCGGCGATGAAGTCGCAGCGTTCGGCCCGGCTCAGGTCGAGCGGTTTCGGCGCGCAGGCGGTCGATTGGCGGACCAGTGACCTGACCCTGCTCGTGGTGCTTCCGGCGCGGACCTGGAGGTCCCGGTCCTCACACCCTCGGACAGCCTCGACGCCGGCATTGGTCAGGCGGAGCTTGACGACTTTCACCTGCCGGGCCCGCCGGAAGCGCGGGCGGGCCACCCGGGTAAAGCTGTAGTACCGGCCGCGACGGTCGAACGTCGTCGAGAGGCCACGAACCCGAACCCGGCCGCGGTGTGCGCTTTTCACCTTGACTTTGAGGATCCGTTTGTTGACCAGCGGCTTCTGGCCGGTGGTGAGGATCGTTGCGCTGAGGCGGGGCTTCACCTTGGCTCCGGCAGCCGGGGCAAAATGGATCAGCGAGATGGCGAAAAGCGCCACCACGATCATCGTCAACCTGCGCATCCGCAACCGTTCCTTTGCTGGTTGGACCGTCGTCCTTGGGCGACCACCCGATTGCCCGTCGAACTTACCAACCCGTCTGGCGGCCCGAAGGTGCGCGCAAGGGTCGCTCAGTCGATCGACTTCAGGTAGTGCAGGGGATCGATCGGCCGGCCACCGGTCTGCCAGGGGCCGATCCAGTACTCGAAGTGGAGGTGGCAGCCCACGGCGTCGCCGGTTTCGCCGACGCGGCCAACCGTGTCACCGGCCTGGACCTTTTCCCCGACTTTCAGCTTCGACGGCTTGCGCAGATGCATGAAAGCGAAGTAGGTGTTCTCGCCCTTGTTGTTGAAGACGACGTAGTTGCCGGCAGCGCTCTGGAACTGGTTGTAGATCACCCGGGCCCCTTTGATCGCGACCAGCTTGGTACCGCAGGCGGCCATGATGTCCTGGCCCTGGTGGGACCAGCCGGCGCGTCCCGCCCCGAACCTGGCGCCGGAGCCACCATAGTCGTGGGGGCCGCGAACCGGGAAGACCTCTTTCGGGATCAGGCTGCGCGGCACGATCTGGAGTTCGTTCGGAGACCGGTTCGACTTCTCACCGGTCGAGTTGATGACGTATGGCCGCCCGTCGTCCGCCCCCTTCGGCACGACGACACGCACGGCGACGCTCGAGCGGGCCCTGTAGTCGACTTTCATCTTCCCGTCCTTGCCCGGGAAGATGACACGCTTGACTTTGTCGAGATACGCCCCGGTCAGCCGGACCACCGCGCCGGGCGTCGCCTCGTGGCGGGACACGCAGTCCCGCACGCAGTAGGCGTCGTTGATCTCCGGATCCGGTTCGATCACGATGCCGCCGTCCCGCGCCACCGAAGTCCGGGCGCCGGTGTCTTCGGCGGCCCCGGCGGTCGCGCTCAGGTTCGCGCCCAGCAGGCACCAGCCCAGAAAAATCAGGAGGCCGAGCCCGAGGCTGGTCGGGGAATTTGGCTTGAGTGCGGTCAACATCTACCAGCACACATTAGCGAAGAACGGGGTTTTCGTTAGCCACTGCACATATTCCTGCACGGGCCAGGCTCGCGACTGCGGATCGGGCGGGATCCCGGTCCTCGAACGGGTAGCTGTACCACAGGACGGTCCCCCTCAACTAACCTTAGCCTTCGGTACAAGGGCTGTACAGGGCGCGCAAAGGTAGCCTGACTCTCGATTTTCAACCAATCTTGCCACCAGGAGGAACCGCAGAAACATGACCCCGATCCGCCAGCAGAACGTAACCGCCGCACAGTGGGCCGGAAATGGCTCTTCGATGCGCCCCGTCGATCTCACCCTGGACGAGAACCTCGTCTTCGGGGAGAACGTCTTCAACATCGCCACCCAGCGCGAACGGCTCCCCGAAGACGTTTTCGCCCGCCTCGTCGGCACGCTCGAACACGGAGAGGCCCTCGACGTCGAGCTGGCCGATGCGGTCGCGGCGGCGATGAAGGACTGGGCGCTCGAGAACGGCGCCACCCATTACACCCACGTCTTCCAGCCCCTGACCAACCTCACGGCCGAGAAGCACGACTCCTTCTTCAAGCCGACCGGCGACGGCGGAACGGTCGCCAGGTTCAAGGGTTCGAACCTGATCCAGGGCGAGCCGGACGCATCATCGTTCCCTTCGGGCGGCATCAGGGCCACCTTCGAGGCCCGCGGCTACACCGCCTGGGACCCGACCAGCCCGGCTTTCCTCATGGACAACCCGAACGGGAAGCTCCTCTGCATCCCGACGGCATTTGCGTCATGGACCGGTGAGGCGCTCGACGCCAAGATCCCTCTGCTGCGCTCGATGGACGCGCTGTCGCGCTCCGCGATCAAGGCTCTCAAGCTGCTCGGCGAGGACGACGCCAAGCGGGTCACGACATCGGTCGGTCCCGAGCAGGAGTACTTCCTGATCGACGAGCAGTACTACTACGCACGTCCTGATCTCATCACCACCGGCCGCACACTCTTCGGATCGGAGCCGGCCAAGGGCCAGGAGCTCGACGACCACTACTTCGGAGCGATTCCGGAGCGCGTGCTCGCCTACATGATGGATCTCGAGAATGAACTGTCCAGGCTCGGCGTACCGATCACGACCCGCCACAACGAAGTGGCCCCGGCGCAGTACGAGATCGCCCCGATGTTCGAGAACTCCAACATCGGCTCCGACCACCAGCAGCTGACCATGCAGGTCATGCAGAACAAGGCCCGCAAGTACGGCCTCGTCTGCCTCCTCCACGAGAAGCCGTTCGCCGGCATCAACGGTTCCGGCAAGCACAACAACTGGTCGATGGGCACCGACACGGGCCACAACCTGCTCGACCCCGGTGACACTCCGGCGGAGAACCTGAACTTCCTGTTCTTCTGCGCCGCCGTAATTCAGGCCGTCAACAAGCATCAGGGCCTGCTGCGGGCCGCGGTCGGCAACCTCGGGCAGGACCATCGCCTCGGCGCCAACGAAGCGCCGCCGGCGATCATCTCGATCTTCCTCGGCGCCGAGCTCGAGAAGGTCTTTGAGACGATCGCGGCCGGCGAAGGCGACCCCCACACCCCCGACGCCACCCTCGACCTCGGCGCCGTGGCGCTGCCGCCGCTGCCGATGGACGGCGGAGACCGCAATCGCACCTCGCCGTTCGCCTTCACCGGTAACCGGTTCGAGTTCCGGGCGGTCGGGTCGAGCATGTCGCTCGCCTTCACCAACACGGTGCTCAACGCGATTACCGCGGAGGCCATCGACGAACTGGCCACCAAGCTGGAGGCCCTGAACTCGGGCGACCTCGCCGCTGACGTGATCGCGGTGGTCAAGGAGAGCTACCTGGCCAACCGGCAGATCTGTTTCGACGGCGACGGCTACTCGGACGAGTGGCAGACCGAGGCGACCAGCCGCGGCCTCAAGAATCTCAAGACCACGGTCGACGCCCTGCCCGAGATCATCTCGCCGTCAACGATCGACACCTTCGACAAGTACAACGTGCTCTCCGAGCGTGAGCTCGAAGCGCGTTACGAAGTCTGGGTCGAGCAGTACGCGATGGGCGCGAACATCGAAGCGGAGACCGCTTCCTCGATCGCCCGTACGATGATCATCCCCGCCGCCCTCAAACACCTGGTGCTGGCCGAGAGCTCGGCGATGGCGACCCTCGACTCGGAGGCCCGTCCTCTGGCCGAGGCCCTGATCGAGAAGACCAGGACTCTCGAAGAGGTCAACCAGTACCCGGAGGGCCTCGAAGAGGGCATGGAGCTGGCCAAGTATGCCCGCGACAAGCAGCTCGCCGCGATGCACGACGTTCGCGTGATCGCCGACAAGCTCGAGCGCATAGTCGCCGACGAGTTCTGGCCCCTGCCGAAGTACGCGGAGATGCTCTTCATCAAGTAAAGGCAAGCGGCGCCCGGAAACTGCCTGCGCGGCGCCTGGCTTCGTCGACGGCAGGGAATGACAGCTCAAGTACGTGGGTACGATCGCGGTCATTCCCTGCCTTTACTCCTCGCCAGCCGCTCGCAGGCAGCCCCCGTGCACCACTTACGGGAGGCTGTCGGAAAGGCTGAGATCGTGAGCCTCGGGTCGCCGTTTTTCGGGGTGATTTCGGAGAAGTGGCCCGGATAAGGGCCACTATGTGGCCTCGATCCCGGTCACTTCGAACCCGCAAGCGAACCGATCGGGATTGTGCCGAAATAGTCGGCACAATCCCGATCAGTTCCCTCTTTGCGGGCTCCCGGTGCTCTGCCGTTCAAAGAACGCAAGCGGGTGGTGTCCGGGGACGTCCTGGGCGTGGCTGGCGAGAAGTAAGCGAGCCGGTGAAGCGATTTGACTTGACCCGGTACCGCTCACGGGTAGGCCATTCACTGCAGCAAACACCGGATTGCTTGTAAGGCAAATTCGGTGCCTGATGCAAAGTTTTGATGGCGGAGATAGGGCAAAACACCAGGGGCTAGTTCTCCTGATTCCAGTTTTGCCCGCCCCCGCGGTAGACCGAAAACCAGGGTTGGGCTCAGCTTGAGCCGCTGCCCAGATCGCTGTTAATACGGTCCATTTCCTTCTGGATCTGTTCTTCGTTCATTCCATCGCCGTGGTACAACCGCCAGCCCTGCGGCACCAGTCCGAAGAGGCCCCATGCGGCGATCGGGATTATTGGCCAGAAGAAGCCGCGATCAGCGATCGCCCAAATCGCGATGAGGAAGATGCTGACGCCCGCCCAGGTGATCACCTGGAACTTGAATGACTGCTTGGCCTTGAGGTTCTTGACCGCCTGGTCCCTGAGATCGTTGCTCGCTTCCATCCTGCCCTCCACTCGGTTGCTGGAGACCGGATTATCTCAGGCCGCCGCAGGCTCCACAGTGCGCAAAGTTGATCAGGATTGTCGGTAATCAGGAACGGACGACGACGACCCTGTTCATGCGGGCGAAGTCGTAGACCCGCTTGGACTCGGGAGTCGGGACCCGGACACAGCCGTGGGACACCGGGTAGGGCGGCACGTCGGGGTATTCGTGGAAAGCGATGCCGTTGTTGAAGTACGAGGCGTAGGGCAGCCAGGTGCTGAACGGCACCGACCACGACATCAGCTCCTTGCGGAAGACCCGATACCGCCCGGTCGGGGTCTCGGTCCCGGATCCGCCGCCGGAGACGTGGATCGCCCGTTTCGCCCGGCCGTCCTTGACCAGCAGCAGCACGCCCCGGCTGATGTGGACCTCCATGAAGCGGTTCGGCCGCTTCACCGAAGGTTTGGGCCGCTTCGCAGTCTTCAGCGCCGACCGAGTCTGCGGTCCGGCGTCGCCGTCCCGGGTCAGTCCCTCCCACGCCTGGAACGCCATCACGGCCTGCTCGGTCTGGTATCCCGCGACGCCGTCGACCCCGCTGGACGGCAAGTAGCCCAGGCCGGCGAGCTTGCGCTGCAGCGACATCGTTCCCGGCTCGGCTCCGCCCCCGCCACCCCTCACCTTCGGGGTCCGTGGCACCGCCGGCGGCTTGGAGTAATCGGCGCGCTCCTGCTCGGTTTCGGGAGAGACGCCTCCGGAGGTCCTCGGGGCCGGCGCCTCGACGGTCACGCCGCCCGAGCGCACCTTGACCGAATTGATCTTCTCGAACGAAGTCAGCGTGTAGGTGACCTGGCCGAGCCGGCCGGTCACTTCGTCGTCTTCGGCCGCGGTGCGCCCCGCGGCTTTGGCGGGAATGTCGTCGAGGAAATCTTTCGAGAGGTCGACCTCCGCGTCGCCGGAATCGTCGACTTTGAGTTTTTCGACCTTGGTGCCCGGAGGAATCAGGGTCTCGATGTCCTCCTTGGCGGCCGCGGCCGGATCGACTTCCTCCGGGCCGTCCAGCAGCGCTTCGGTGGCCTCTCGCGGGGTCGAGCCCGACCCGTCGACCTGATGGTCCAGCGGCTTGAACTGTTCGCCCGCCATGAAGTAAACCTTGACGTCGTTCTGGGCGACCGTTTCGCCACCGTCCTTGCCGGAGTCGTCGTCCGAAGATCCGCAGCCGCCAAGCAACAGGACGGTTACGACGCCTCCGGCGAGGAAGGCACGGCTCCGGTGAACCCTCGAGGGCTTTGGCAGACGGGACGAAATCACCGCCTCAGCCTACGCCACCCAAAGGACAGGACAACCGGGTCTGTTCCGGTCTCTCGTTGCGATGGAAACCGACCCAGAACCACGATTGGCCGCGGAGTCCCCGAACTGGGTCGGTTTCATTCGGTCGTTGCGATTGGAACCGACCCAGTTCATCTAGGATCGGCGCATGAAGATGCGAGCGGCGGTTCTCGAGGAGTTCGGTCAACCACTCGTGGTCCAGGAGGTGGACCTGGCCGAGCCCCAGGCGGGTGAAGTGCTGGTGCGGCTCGAGGCCTGCGGCGTGTGCCACACCGACCTTTACACGGCCTCTGGCGCCGACCCGTCCGGATACGCGCCGGCCGTGCTGGGGCACGAAGGCGCCGGCGTGGTCGAAGCGGTCGGCGACGGCGTCAGCTCGCTTGTGGTCGGTGACCACGTCGTCACCCTGTTCTCACCGCAGTGCCGCGAATGTGTGCATTGCGTCGACCCGCGAACCAACCTCTGCATGGCAATCCGGGCGGAGCAGGGCCTCGGGCACCTGCCCGACGGCACCACCCGGCTTTCGCGCGGCGGCGAGGACATCCGCCACTTCATGGGCACCTCGACCTTCGCCGAATACACGGTGATGCCGGAGATCGCCCTCGCGAAGATCAATCCGGATGCCCCACTCGACCGGGCCTGCCTCTTCGCCTGCGGCCTCTCCACCGGACTCGGCGCGGCGATGTTCACCGCCGGGGTCAGCGAAGGCTCGACTTGCGCCGTCTTCGGTGCCGGCATGGTCGGACTCGGCGCGGTGGCCGGCTGCCGCCTCCAGGGAGCCGACCGGATCATCTGCGTCGACCTCTCCGACGAACGGCTCGAGATGGCGAGGGTCCAGGGCGCCACTGACCTGATGAAGGGCGACGAACACACCGTCCAGCGGATCCTCGACCTGACCGGCGGTTACGGCGCCGATTTCACCTTCGAGGCGACCGGTCTGGTCAAGGTCATGGAGCAGGCGGTCGAATCCGCCCGCATGGCCTGGGGCCTCTGCACGATCGCCGGCGTCGCCGGCAAAGGCGAGACGCTCGATATCATCCCGCGCTGGCTGATCACCGGCCGGCGGGTCGCCGGGTCTTCTTTCGGCGGGGTCAAGGGCCGCGACCAGGTGCCGGAGCTGATCGAGCTCTACCTGGACGGCAAGCTCGACGTCGACCCCTTTCTCTCACACGACCTGACCCTGGACGAGGTCAACCGGGGATTCGAACTGATGGAAGCCCAGGACGGCATCCGCAGCGTCATCCACTTCAACTAGCCAAAAACACTCTGGCAACGGTTTCCCGTGGCATGGATAGGAAACCGCGGCCAAAGCAATCGAAAAGGACCCCACCGATGATCATTCAGCGAGTTGAACAGGCCGATTGGCTTTCGAACGCTTACCTCGTGACTGACGAGCCCGGCGGCGACGCCGTGCTGATCGACAGCAACGGCGTGATCGAACCCCTGCTCGAGCGGGTCGATCGCGAGGGCCTCAACCTGACCCACATCCTGCTCACCCACGACCACTGGGATCACGTGGTCGGGCTGGGCGAACTTGCCAAGGAGCGGGGCGTCCCCATCCTCGCCCACGAGATCACCGCCGAACGGGTCGACTTCGAGGTCGACCAGATCCTCGGCGACGGCGACGTCGTGAAGACCGGCGGGCTCTCGGTTGAAGCGATCTTCACGCCCGGCCACGCCGCCGGGCACTTCGCCTTCCTGATCAACGGCACCGACGTGGTCACCGCCGACGTGATTTTCAAGGGCACGGTCGGCGGCACGATGGCGCCCGGCGCCACCGGCTTCGAGGATCTCAAGCACTCGATCATGGAGCGCCTGATGACCCTGCCGCCGGAGACCAGGATCCACCCGGGGCACAAGGAGCCGAGCACAGTCGCCGACGAGTGGGAGGACAACCCGTTCGTGCGCGTCTGGCGCGGACTCGACCCCGAGGGCGACGAAACATGCGAGGTCAACCAGAAGGGCGAAGCGACGCTCGTCCTCTGGGCGCCGGACTACGACGGCACGAACAAGGCCTGGGTCCGGTTCCCGGACGGGACCGACGCGATCACCGGCGGGTCCCAGATCACCCGGAAGTAATACATCCGGCCCCGCCGCCCGAAGCGGCGGGGCCGGAAGACTGGTTTAGCTCAGGGTCCGGTCCAACCCGCTGCGTAACAGGGGTCGGCACCGCACGGATCGATGATCTGCCCGTTCTCCTCCATGAAGGCCGCGATCTGCTCCCTGGTGTCGGGCGTCTGGCGGATCACCGTGTCGTGCGGGTCGATTCCGTAACCGAGCGACAGATCCGGATCCACTCCGCTTGTGCTCGTGGTTGGCGCAGTCGTATTCGTCAGCGGTGGCGGCTGGGTCCCCCATAGGACTCCGGGGAACGGAAGTCCGGGCGGGCTAGTCCGCTTCGGGCCGATGTCCCAGACGAACATGCCGCTGCCGTCGGCGGCGGGTCCTCCCAGGTCACCCAGGGTGTCCATGCCGAACCAGGGCTCGATCAGCCCGGGCTGGATGCGGTTGGTGTCGATCGCCGGCTGGCGGAGCGGCGCCCCGATCGTCCGTGCCTCGGCTTCGGTGGTGACACTGGTGACCTGGTGGTCGCCGTACGCCATCTCGATCAGGACCTTGTGTGCCGGCGTGTTCGGCAGCGGATTGCTGGTCATGTGATTGGCGTAGCCGTTCGGCTCGCCGCGGTCCCACATGCTCTGGATCATGGTGAGCAGCAGCGGCCTCGTCCTCTCAATCGGATAGGACGGATACAGGATCAAGGCATAGTCGTCGAAGTCGACGCTGCGGGGCAGGAGCTCCGCGTAGCGCATGCCGGGAACGTAAAGGACCGACCTGGTGAAATCGGGTGCGATCGCCGTCAGCGCGCCACCGGCGATGCCGCCCTGGCTGTTGCCGTAGTAGGACAGGTCGTCGTCGTCGAAGAACTGAGCGCCGGCGTCGTCCTGGAAGGCCGGGTCGCTGGCGAACCCACCCTGGGCGACCGTGGTCTTCATCAGCCTTCCGAGGTACAGGAAGTTGAGGAAGCCCTGCTGGAGCCGGTCGGGGATCGTCGTGAAATTCGACATGTCCGCCAGTGCCGGAATGGCCGACGGGCCGACGTCGTCCTCGGCCATGCCGCTCCAGTCGGTGGCGCAGACCATCACGCCGTGGTCGTTGCCGAGCTTGCGTACGTCACCGGTGTTGCCCTCGGTGAAGTCGCCGAAGAGGCCGTGACCGTAGAGAGATGTCCTGACCGGAGTGGTGACCTGAAGGTCCTGATCGCCCGGCCCCGGTCCATCCTGCGCGGCTGAGCGCGGGATGTTGCAGGTGAAACGCGCGGTCATGAACTTGCCCGGCGTGCGGATCGGCAGTCCGTCCGCATCGAGCTTGAACCTCGAGCCCGCCGGGCAACCGTTGATGTAGTTGTCGCCGTCGTCGGTGTCGGTCGTGCCCGTGGTGTCGAGGTAGCAAGGAACCTGGAAGGTGCCGTTAATGGTGCGGATGTTCTCCACGCCATTACCACTGCCCGGGACCGGACTCAGCGGGTAGTTGATGATGCCGTCTCGTCCGTTGACGGCGTCGTTGCCGTCAATCGGGTTGATCGCGAAGTCAGGAGCCACACCATCCTGGATGCCGTCGGCGAGGTTGTTGTCTCCGAGCAGCGAGAAAGCCCTGTCGCGGATGTCGAGCATGGGCTCGGTCAGGTTCCTCGTGCTGGCCACAGTGAAGTCCCAGGCCATGTAGAGGTTGTCCCTTGCGATGCCGGCAGCACCGAGCTTGGTGAAGATGTCTTCGAAGCCCGCGCGGCGCGATTCGATCAGCGCGTTGCCGGTGACCTGATTGTCGCGATAAAGCTTGAAGCCGTCGGGCGTTTCGATCGTGCTGCCATCGGCCCGGCGCAAATCGCGCATCGCGACGATGTAGCGGTGGCCTTCGATCAGGTTCTTGTTGAGATGAATCTCGAGATCGGTCTGGGCCGCACTGCCGGCGTTCGAGTCCAGCTCTGCCCAGATCGGCTCGCGGACACCGGTGGCTGCGTCGATCACGACGATCGGCTGGTCGGCGGCGGCGTAGCTGGACTTCTCCTTGATCGACACGATGCCGCTCTGGTCGAAAGCCGTCGGATTGTCGAGACCGGGTACCTGAGTGATGACCGGGGCGCCCGGGCTGAAACCGTCGCTCTTGTTGATGTCAGCCGGATTGATGTGAGTACCACCTGCGTTGGCCGGCATCGAATTGATGTTGAGGTTGAGACGCAGGCCGGTGTCGGTGGTCGAATCGGCCTTGGTGAAGTAATCGTTCGGGTATGGGAACAGGCACTCGGTGTCGGGTGCGGTGCCCTGCGTGATGAAGTCGCAGCGGTCGGCCGACGCCAGATCGATGGTCGCCGGAACCGGGAAGAGCTCCACGGGCGTCTCACAGAACGAAGCGGCCTTCTTGAGCTTGCGCTTGGCCGAACCGGACCGGTTCGACTTCTTCGAACGCTTGCCCTTCTTGACCTGGACCACGGTCGACCGCGAGGTGACGGAGACAGTCGGAGTTCCGCAGACCTTGGCCAGCTTCTTCGCAGCGGCGCTCAGTTTGATCGAGATCTTCTTGGTGCCCTTCTTCAGGCGGGCCTTGGCGTGACCGGCGTTCTTGATGGTCTTCTTGCCGACCGTGAGCTTGACCGCCAGCTTGACCTTGTGGCTGCGCGCCTTGCGCGGCTTCTTCGCCTTGGCGGTCACTCGCACTTTGCCCTTGGAGAGTTCTGACTGGCCCGCGGTCTTCAAGACCAGCTTGACCACGGCCTTCGGCTTCTTCGCCGCGTCTGCACGGGCAGTCATGCCGACCGACATCACGAGGAGGGACAAGAGCCCCAGAACGGCAATCGACAGCGTGACGTGACGCGTACTCAGAACTCCACCCATTGTGATTCTCCTCATCCCTGTTTGGTCATGGCGGGTGCCAATGTGGCCCCCATCACGGAAACGATAGCACCGCCCCGCGTACGAATCCGTACATCCAGAGGCCGGAGTCTCAAGGGCGCATCTCGTAGCCGCCGGCCAGGGCCCGGGTCTTTTCCCAGACCGCGTTGAATCGGTCCCGGTCCACGACAGGCTTTGTAATGGCGCTCCGCGCCCAGTCTTGCTGGGCTTCGGTCGTCGAAGTCTTGCCGTGGAGTTCTGCGGCATAGGCCGAGAAGTCACGGATCAGGACGTCGAAGATCTGGTCGAGCGTGTCGAGCGGCAGGCCGATGAATGCCGCCTGCTCGCAGATCAGCTGGCCGTAGGGGATCAGGGTGAAGATCTCGCCGAGGGTCAGCAGGTAGTCGAGGTCCTTCTGCTGTGCTTCGTCCGGCCCGGCATCGACCAGGAACTGCTTGAAGGACTCCGCCTTCTCGACGAAGAGAGCGACGTTCGGCACGTCGGCGAAAGGCTCGAAGGCGTCCTGCCACGGGCTGAAGCGGATCTTGCCGAGGCCCCGGGCGGGTCCCTGTCGGAAGAGGAAGTCGTCGTCGCCAGGTTCGAGAGCTCGGGCCGGCGGGGCCAGGTCGGGATCGGCGTTGAACAGGTAGGAGCCCATGAACTTGAGTACGAGCGCCATGTTCACGTGGACCGTGCCTTCCAGCTTCGGCAGCGCCCGGATGTCGCGGGCCGCCATCTCGAACCACATGTCCCGCTCGAATCCCTTGGCGGCGATCACGTCCCAGAGCAGGTCGACCACGCGCTCGCCTTCGGTCGTCACCTTCATCTTGGTCAGCGGGTTGAACAGCAGGTAGCGCCGGTCTTCGAGCGAAGCGGTGCGGAAATAGTCGATCGACCGGTTGGCGAAGAGCTTCATCGCGACCAGCCGGGCGAAGGCGTCGGTGAAGGCCTGACTGACATGCGGGAAATCGGTCACCTTCATGCCGTAGAGCACGCGTGAGTCGGCGTGCGTGATCGCCTCCCAGAAGGCGTGCTCGCAGATGCCGATCGAAGCGAAGCCGAGGTTGAACTTGCCGATGTTGACCGTGTTCAGGGCCGCGTCGAAGGCGCCCGGCCCGGTGTGGAGGAGGTCGGCCGACTCGACCGGATACGCGTTCAGGTTGAACTGCGAGACGTAACTCTGCGAGTTGACGACGTTGCGGACCAGCTCGTAGTTCGCGTGCTGCGAGTTCGCGGCGAAGAAGGCGTAACCGTCCGCCCCCTCGATGCCGTCAACCCGGCCGAAGACCGAAACCATCGCCGCTTCGTTGCCGTTGCCGATGTAGTACTTGCCACCGGTCGCGGTGTAGGTCTCCCCCGCCCCGTCGTCACCGGCCGGACGGAGCACCATGTCGGTCGAATAGATGTCGGCGCCGTGCTCCCGCTCGGAAAGGCCGAAGGCGAAGATCGAACCGTCGGCGAGCTCGTCGGCGGCCCGCTTCCGGGCCCCTTCGTTCTCCGACTGGAAGATCGGGCCGAGCCCGAGGATCGAGACCTGCCACGTGTACCAGTAGGGCAGTCCGTAGAACGCGGAGAGCTCGTTGAAGGCGCAGATCCGTTGGGTATCCCAGCGCTTCTCCGGATCGCCGTCACCGTCGCGGGCCGGCGTCAGAAAGCTGGAGAAGATCCCGAGATCGGCCTGCATCCCGAGGAAGTCCGAGTACCAGGTCTGATCGCGGTCGTGGTCCTTGAGCGTCTTCTTGCCGCGATTCTCGAACCAGTCGATCATGCCCTTGAGCCGGGCCTCGTCGGCCGGATCGAGGTGCGCCGCCGAATAGGTCGACGGATTGAGGATCAGGCCGTCGCCCGGGGTACCCGGGGCGATCGACTGAGGGGCTTGGACGTCGGGACTCGCGGAAGGCTCCATGGCTCAGAGCTTATTCCGCCCGGTCAGGATTTGAACCGGGCGGCCTCCTCGGATCCGCCGGTCGCGTTGCCGGCGCTGTAGGAATGGGCGCCGGCACCGGCCAGGGCGCCGCCGTCGACGATCAGGTACTCGTCGCGGATCGGCTTCTCCCCCAGCCAGCACTCGAGGATCTCCCGGGTTCCGGCCGCGTAACGGGCCTGGGCCGAGAGGGTCGATCCGGAGACGTGCGGGGTCATCCCCTGGTGCGGCATCGAGCGCCACGGATGGTCCTGCGGCGCGGGCTGCGGGAACCAGACGTCGCCCGCGTACCCGGCGAGCCGGCCGCTCTCGCAGGCGGCCGCCACGGCGTCGCGATCGCAGATCTTGCCACGGGCGGTGTTGATCAGATAGGCGCCCCGCCTCATCCTGCCGATCATCTCGGCGTCGAAGAGGTGCTCCGTCTCCGGGTGGAGCGGGCAGTTGATTGTCACCACGTCACAGGCCGCGACCAGCGATTCGACAGTCTCGTGATGAGTGGCCCCGAGCTCTTCTTCGACCTCGATCGGGAGCCGATGACGGTCCATGTAGTGAAGGCCGACGTCGAACGGCTGCATGCGCCGGAGGACTCCGAGTCCGATCCGTCCGGCGGCAACGGTGCCCACCTGCATGCCTTCGACGTCGTAGGCCCGCGAGACGCAGTCGGCGATGTTCCAGCCTCCGTCGAGCACCGTCTGATGCGACGGGAGGTAGTTCCGGACGAGGCCGAGGATCATCATCACGACGTGCTCGGCGACGCTGATGCTGTTGCAGTACGTGACCTCGGCGACGGTGATGCCGCTGTCCATCGATGCCTGAAGGTCGACGTGGTCGGACCCGATCCCCGCGGTGATCGCCAGCTTGAGGTTCGGAGCCTTGTTGATGCGTTCTGCGGTCAGGTAGGCGGGCCAGAAGGGTTGCGAGATGACGACATCGGAATCGACCAGCTCGCGCTCGAACTCGCTGCCGGGCCCGTCCTTGTCGGAGGTCACGACCAGTTCGTGGCCGCGGTCCTCGAGGAACTTCCTCAGGCCGAGTTCACCGGAGACGCAGCCGAGCAACTCGCCCGGGGTGAAGTCGATCCCTGCCGGGGTCGGAGCACTCTGGCCGTCGGGGTAGGCCGCGATCGCGGGGATGCCGTCGCGGGCATAAGCGGGCGGGTAACCGTCAACCGGGTCGTCATACAAAACGCACAGAACCTTGGCCATCATTTCTCCTTATCCGGATTGTCAGCGCAGCTTGACCTTGCGGGTCAAAGACCTGGAGCCCTGCCTGATCGTCAGCAGGACCGTCGCTCCCTTGAGCCTGGCCTTGTACTTGAGGTATCTGGGCACGATTCGCAGACGGACCTTGATCGGGCCCGCCTTGCTGGCGACCCCGGAGCCCTTGACCACGACAAGGAGACGTTTTCCCTTCAGCCCGAGGCGCGAGGCGGGCACGGTGCCCGACACACGGACTCTGCCTTTCCGTGGAACCTTGACGGTGATCCCGAGCCCTTGAGGACTTGCGAGGTCCTTGACTTTGAGCTTGGGCGGCAGAACGACCTTGATCCCCGATGGTGCCGGGTCCGGGGGATTCAGTGAACTGAAACTGGCGCCACCGATCGAAGGCGATCTGCCGGTGGTCGAGATCGTCACCGGCGGCGAAGTCAAGGTGCAGGGGTCGGCCAGCGTGGTCGGTACTCCGGCAACCTTCACACCCTGATCGTCTCGCCATGCGATCCTGGTTCCGTCTTGCGAGAGGCTGGCCTCCGTGGCATCTCCTACGGTCGGCAGGAAGCAGTCGACCGTCGCTCCCACCGTCACCGGCGGGTCCACCCCGCTGATCGAAACGACCCCGATCCGGTCGGGCTGGGAATCGGACTCGAGTTCGAGGGCGATGACCTTGCCGGTTGCCGAGACGTCGGACCGGACGAGGTCCAGCCCGGACCCGGAAACGTCGACCAGCCCGGTCCAGCTTGTGCCAAACGGCCCGGTTCCCGGTGTCTGGATGAACGCGACATCGCCCGACGCGGCGACCACCCGGCGACCGAACATCGTGGGCCACTCGTACCCGCCCTGGCCGATCGGAGTGATCAGCGTCTTTGTGTCCGAGTTGATGACGTAGTGGCCCCGGTAGAAGTTCGCGTTCGGGACGATCCCGGTGTAGCCGGAGTAGCCGTATGCGAGAAAGTCACCGTCGCTACTCAGGTCGAGACCGAGCGGGGCAACGTAGGAGCTCCAACCGATGTTCTCTGAGGGCAATGGTCCCTTGCTGAGCACCTGTCCATCCTTGTCCCAGAGCTGAGTCTTCGTAAGTTGGAAGATCTTGCCGCTCTCCAGCCTGATTCCGAGAAGCTTGCCGCCATCAGATGCGGCGACACCCCGCCAGTCACCCTCTCCGGAACTCAGCCGGGCTTTCGATTTTCCGTCGAGGGTGGAGACCCAGACTTCGTCGTGGTCGATATACGAGATGGACGAGGCCGCGACCGGCGACGGCAACACGACGAGTGCGACCAGGGTCAGGATGGAACCGAGGGTGCCTGCCAGGCAATGCCGCCTCATTTTCCGAGGCTACCACCTGGGTCCGACAACAGAGCAGACTTACCTGAGGCTGCCCCGACTTCTACTTGCCGGCCGCGCTCCTGTACTTCGCCACAGCCAAGGGTGCAAAGACCGCGATGATGACGAATGACCAGGCGAAAGCCCCCCAGATGCTGTGGCCGTCGGGCGCGCCGAGCCACAGCGCTCGCATCGCGTCGACCACCACCGTGAACGGGTTGATCTCGGCGAACCACTGAAGCGCCGAGGGCATCGAGTCGACAGGCACGAAGGCCGAGGAGATGAAGGTCAGCGGGAACACGGCGATGAAGCCGACCGAGTTCGCCGACTCGGGCGAGGACACCAGCAGACCGAGCCAGGCGAAGACCCAGGAAAAGGCGTAGCCGAAGAGGAGCAGCAGGATCAGCCCGAGCAGGATCTCGCCCGGATTGGCATCGAACCTGAATCCGATTATCAGGCCGGTGCCGAGCAGGATGAAGACCGAAAGAGTGTTGGTCGCGACGTCGGCCAGGGTACGGCCGGCGAGCACCGCGGGCCGGGCCATCGGCAGCGACCGGAACCGGTCGATCAGGCCCTTGCTCAGATCCTCGTTCAGGCCGACCGCGGTGACGAATCCACCGAAGGCGATGTTCTGGACGATGATTCCTGGCAGCAGGAAGTCCACATACGAATAGCCCGGCGTGACGATCGCTCCGCCGAATACGTAGACGAACAGCAGCAGAAACATGATCGGCTGCACGGTGAAGGCGAGCAGCAGGTCGGGTGCCCGCGGGAGGCGGACCAGGTTGCGCTCGGCGATCACGAGGGTGTCGGATACGAGCCGCTTCATTTTCCGTCCTCCTGAGAGTCGTCGTCATCGGTTTCGAGCGCGTGCCCCGTCAGACTGAGGAACACCTCGTCAAGGGTCGGGCGACGCAGGCCGATGTCGTCGATTCCGATGCCGGCGTCGTTCAGGATCTGGACCGCTTCGACGATCGCGCCATGGCGCTTCCTCACCGTGAGCTTCACCGTGTCGTTCTCGAGGAAAGGCTTCTCTTCAGACATCGGCGAGAGCAGTTCGATCGCCCTGTCAGTCGTGTCTGCGTCGTACAGATGGACCTCGAGGCGCTCGCCGCCGACCCGGTCCTTGAGTTCGTCCGAAGTGCCGTCGGCGACCACTCTGCCCTGGTCGATCACGGCGATCCGGTCGGCGAGGCGATCGGCCTCGTCGAGGTACTGGGTGGTCAGCAGGACCGTGGTGCCGTCGGCGACGAGATCTTCGATCGTTTCCCACAGCGCGAGGCGGCTGCGCGGGTCGAGCCCGGTGGTGGGCTCGTCGAGGAAGAGGATGGCCGGCCTCGCGACAAGGGCGTCCGCGAGGTCCAGGCGGCGGCGCATTCCTCCCGAGTAGGTCTTGGCCAGACGGTCCGCGGCATCGTCGAGGTCGAACCGGTCGAGCAGTTCAAGCGCGCGAGCCTTCGCCTCGGAGCGCTTCATTCCGTAGAGACGCCCGACCATCGTCAGGTTCTCCGTGCCGGTGAGGTTTTCATCGACCGCCGCGTACTGGCCGGCGAGGCCGATCTTCTCACGGAGCGCAGCCGCGTCATCGACCGCGTCCAGGCCGGCGACCCTGACGGTGCCCGCGTCCGGCTTGAGCAACGTGGTCAACACCCGGACCGCGGTCGTCTTTCCGGCACCATTCGGGCCGAGCAGGCCGAGGACGGAGCCGGTCTCCACCACCAGGTCGACTCCGTCGAGAGCCTTTACGTCACCGAAGTGCTTGACCAGCCCTTCGACGACGATCGCCGGCTCGTCCGACGAGGCGTGTCGCGGCGGCTTGCCATTCGGGGACGGAGGGGTCTCTTGAATTGACTCGTTCAATTTGGAATCTCCAGGGGAGGGGCGAAAGAACTGGCTGGCCGGTGTTTCTAACAGATCATGACCGCGGGACCTGCCTGAACCAACCGGTTGCTTACCCTTTTAGGCCGATCGGCTACTTGGACTTGCGGTGAGACTTGATTTCGTACATCGATCGGTCGGCTTCGGAGAGGACTTCGTCGATCGTCAGAGTGTTTTCGTTTATTGAAGCGCTGCCGATGCTCGCCCGGCAGGAGACCGGCTTCCCGTCCAGATCGAAGCTGACGGCATCGAAGTGTTCCATCAGCTCGTCCGCGAGTTTCCCTGCCCGCGAAGCATCCGACCCGACCAGGACCACAGCGAACTCGTCTCCCCCGGGCCTTGCCACGAGGTCGTTGACCCTGACCCGTTCGATCAGCTGTTCGGCCACGAAACAGAGCAAGCGGTCCCCGGCCGAATGCCCGTGGGTGTCGTTGATGTCCTTGAAGTTGTCGAGGTCCACCATCAACAGCCCGGAGACTTCCCCGTAGCGACGGCACCTCTCGATCTGGTCCTCCAGAGTCAGCTCGAGCCGGCGGCGGTTCGCGAGGCCGGTCAGCGCATCCTCGCCGGCCACCCGGCGGAGCTCCGCCTCGAGGTTTCGCTGTGCGGAGATGTCCTGGATCTGGACGGTCAGGTGTACCGGGGTTCCGGTCTCGTCCCGGACCAGAGAAGCCGCGACGAGGAACCATTCGAGCTGGCCCGACTTCGTGATCAGGCGCTTGTCCGTCGAATAGCTCTCGATCTCTCCCTCGAACAGCCGGTTGGCGAGGGCCAGCTCCTTGTCGTGGTCCTTGACTTCGATCATGTCCTGGAACTTCATCCGGGACATCTCGTCGGGAGAGAAACCGGTGAGCCGGCAGAACGCCGGGTTGAACCGGATCAGCGATCCGTCGAGTGCGACCATCGCCATTCCGATCGGGGCCTTGGTGAATGCGGCCTCGTACGAGCCCGTCCGGTTGAGCAGGTCCACTTCCGCGTCCAGTCTCTGCTGGACTTCGTGACTGTTCAGCACGCCGCCGACCACCGCTCCTTCCTCCCTGAGCGGGGTCAGGCTGACACAGTAGAAGGCCTCTCCGTCCGAAACCGGCATCTCGAAGGACCGGGACTCGCCCTCCAGCACTGCCCGGATGTCCGGGGCCGTTCGCTGCCAAAGTTCTTCCGGAAGCACATCCTCGAGCGACTCGCCGATCATCTGACCGGGAGCACAATCAGGTGCCCGGGGCGGATTCCCATCGCTGAGGAGAACGGTCATGTTCTCGTCAAAAGCGATGACTGAAAGTCCCCCGAGTGACTTCGACGCGGCTTCTCGCCACTTGTGAAGCGGATCCAGAGATTTATATGCCTCCCGTTTCATATCAGGCACCCTATGCCCGGTCGGGGGAAGGCGTTGAGGCGCCAGTGCTAAGTTGGAGCGGTGTTAGATCAGACTCGCGCCCTCGGTCCTGTGCTCATTTTGCGCGGGTTGACCGCTGACCGACGCCACCCGGATCTCGAAGCGCTCGCCCGCGAAACCGACCCGGAGAGGTTCGTCTGGCGGGTCCTTCCCCACGCCGCCCGAAGCTTCGCGGCGAGCATCGTGGTGCTTCCCAGGGAAAAGGCCCTGGCGGCCGCGGTCGCCTACCTCTACTGCCGCATGCTCGACTCGTACGAGGACCTGATCGCCGATCCCCTCGAATGCGAAGCCGGAATCCGGAAGTTCGCCGACCGTTTCACGGCCAGCCCGCCAGTTACGCCGGAATCGATCCCGACCGACGCCGCCCGGGACGACCGCGACCGGGTCTACCTGCTGCTCATCGACCGCTGCGAACTGGTCGACGCCGTTTTCGCAGGGTTCACTCCGGTCGTTCAGAGCCAGATCGCCGATCTGGTCCGTTCGATGGCCGACGGCATGGTCTGGTCGACGAAGACCTTTTCCGACCAGGGAGGCGTGCTTGCCGATCAGGAGCAACTCGCCCGCTACTGCCGGAACGTGATCGGCCACCCCGCCCTGTTCACGCTCAGCCAGGTGGCCGAAGGCGAGCTGACGAACGGAGCCCGGGAAGACGCGCTGCTGGTCAGCGAGATGATCCAGCTTGCAAACGTGAGTCGTGACATCGAACGTGACCTCGAGCGCGGAATCTCCTACCACCCCGATCTCCGCCCCTATCTGGGGCGGCCGGTTGAACGCGAAGCCCAGGCCGCCGTTGCCGAGGTCCGCAAGGCCTACATGGACATGGCTCTCAGCCGGGCCTCCGCCTACCGGCGCCTTTTCGAAGGAATGAACCTGGGTGGCACCGCTGCGGTCAGGACTGCTGCCGTCCTGATGCTCTCCTTTACCGACCTTCACTACCGCGGCTGCGCCGTCAAGACGGGCCACACCGCCTGGCCGGGTCCCGCCAGCCGGCTTCAGGTAGTCGCCAGGACCCTGCCCTCGGTCGTCTCAAGGGTCTGGGCCGGAAACACGATCCGTCAGATCGAGAACGAGTTCCTCCACGCCAGGCTCGGCCTCACTTCCTGACCCGGATCAGCCGGCGCCCAGGGCCGAATCGATTGCGGCGACGATCTCGTCGTCGGCCAGATCGGTCGGGGCCGGGAACTTCGTGATCAGCTTGCCGTCGCGGTCGATCAGGTACTTGGCGAAATTCCACTCGGGCTGCTCGCTCTGGGCGGCCAGATCGGAAAAGAGCGGATTCGCCTCATCGCCGACTACCGAGGTCTTGGCGAACATCGGGAACTCGACTCCGTAATTCTTCTGGCAGAACTCGGCGATCTCGTCACCGGTGCCTGGCTCCTGATCCATGAAGTCATTGGCGGGAAATCCGAGCACGGTGAGGCCGCGATCGCGGTTCTCCGAATAGATCTTCTGAAGGCCCTCGAACTGCGGAGTCAGTCCGCACTTGCTGGCCGTGTTGACCACCAGGGTCACGCCGCCGAGATACTCGCCGAGGTCCTGTTCGGACCCATCCAGCAGTTCCATCGTGCCGGTCAGGACGACCGGTGGTTCCTGATTTTCCATCCCGTGATCCTAGTCGCGGTGACATCCGCGGGTCGCTTTCACGTGAGGTCCCTCCGCTTCCCTGGGCAATAGGCTGGCCACCGGTGCGACTTTCCACTCGCATCGGGAGGAAATCTTGCCAACCGAAGGGGAATCAAAATGAAGCTGGTGATCGGTGTCGTTCGCCCGGAGAAGGCGAACGACGTACTTGAGGCGCTCTTCCGCGCCAAGATCCGTGGAGTGTCCATGAGCAAGGTCCAGGGCCACGGCGGTGAGCTGCAGCGGGTCGAGACCTACCGCGGAACGACTGTGCAGATGGGCCTGTCGGAAAAGACACGCTTCGAAATCGCGGTCTCCGACGAATATGTCGATGACACGGTCAGGGCGGTCAGCGAAGGCGGCCGGACCGGTGACGTCGGCGACGGCAAGATCTTCGTCCTGCCGCTCGACTCGGTGGTCCGGGTTCGCACCGGCGAAACCGATGACGACGCCGTGACGCCGGTCGGCACCTGATGGCACCCGGAGTCGACACCGGAGATACCGCATGGATGATGATGGCCACCGCACTGGTCATCCTGATGACCCCCGCCCTCGGCGTTTTCTACGCGGGACTCGTCCGCTCGAAGAACACCCTGAATACGTTCATGATGAGCATCGCCGCGCTCGGCGTGGCGACGATCTCGTGGACTGTCGTCGGCTATTCGCTGGCCTTCGGCGACGGCGGCGGATTCATCGGCAACTTCGACTACGCCTTCCTCAGCGGGGTCGGATTCGAACCCCGCGAGGGCACCGCCATCCCCCAGTTGCTGTTCATGGTCTTCCAGGGCAGCTTCTGCATCCTCACGGTCGCGCTCGTCTCCGGTGCAGTGGTCGAGCGGATCCGCTTCGGCCCCTACATGCTTTTCGTTGCCCTCTGGTCCACCCTCGTGTACCCGGTGATGGCGCACTGGGTCTTCGGCGGCGGTTTCCTCGCCGAAGCCGGGACCCTCGACTTCGCCGGCGGCGTTTCGGTCGAGATGGCCTCCGGTTTCTCGGCGCTGGCCGCGGCTCTGCTGATCGGCGCCCGCAAGGACTACGGCCGCCAGGCGCTGCTTCCGCACAACTCGGTGCTGGTCCTGCTCGGGGCCGGGCTGCTGTGGTTCGGCTGGTTCGGCTTCAACGGCGGCAGTGGCATCGGGGCCAACGACATCGGGGTGCTCGCTTTCACCAACACGCTGCTCGCCCCCGCCTGCACGCTGGTCGGCTGGTTCGCCCTCGACCTGATGCGCGGCGGCAAGGTGACGGCAGTCGGTGCCGCCACCGCTGTGATCGTCGGCTGCGTCGCGATCACCCCAGCGGCCGGCTTCATCAGTCCGATGTGGGCGATGGCGCTCGGCTTACTGGCGGCGATCCCCAGCTACCTGATCATCGTCTGGCGCCCGCGGACCCGGGTCGACGAGACCCTGGACGTGCTCGGGGCCCACGGCATCGCCGGCATCACCGGCATCCTTTTCATCGGCTTCTTCGCCCAGGCCGACTGGAACGGCATCTCCGACGGACTCTTTTACGGCAACGCCGGCCAGCTCGGCGATCAGGCCCTGGCGGTGCTGGTCTCACCGGTCTACGCCTTCGTCGTCACCTATCTTCTGCTCCGGCTGATCGGCCTCTTCGCGCCGCTGCGAGCCACCGAGAGGGAAGAGGCCGTCGGCATGGACGTGGTCCAGCACGGCGAGGAGGCCTACGTCACCGGAGAGGGCGCATTGCTGATCCGGGTGGCCTCGAAGGCACCGGACGAACTCGACTCGGAACTCGAATCGGGGGGAATGCCGGTCCTGGCCGGCCCGCCCGACAAGAACGCCGACTGAGGCTCAGATCTCGGCGGCGCCGCTCTCGCCGAGGAATGCCCTGAGCGCCTGAACCGCGCTCTGTTGTGACGCGCCGCCACTCAGGCCGCCGAAAAGCCCGCTTCCCTGCCCGTCCATCATCGAGAATTTGTACTTGTCGCCGCCGGTGGTCTTGATCTTCACCTGGATCGCGACCTGACTCATGATCACCGCGCTCGGATCGTCCCAGGAACCGCCCGCCCGGCTGATCTTCGCCTTGGCGAGCTCCGACTGGGTAATCGAAATGGCTTCAGCCTAGACCCGTCTGCGGCACTGACGCGTTTCTTCCACGGTGCGCGCCGCATAGTTCTAGGCTGGTCTTGTGGAAGTCAAGGATCCCGAAGTCGCCGCGCCAAGCACGCCCACCGGACCTCCGCCGAAGGTGCGAAGGCCGAAGGTCGTACAGGCCTGGAAACTCGCCCACGCCCAGAACTCGATTTTCGACGAGTCGCAGAAGCGTTACGGCGATGTCTTCGAAATGAACCTCGGCCCGAACACCTGGAACATCCTGGCCCACCCGGACGCGGTCAAGCAGGTCTTCACGGCACCGCCGTCCGTGCTCCATGCCGGCCAGGGCAACGAGATCCTCGCCACTTCGCTGGGCGACCATTCGGTCCTGCTGCTCGATGAAGCCGA
Source organism: Thermoleophilia bacterium (assembly GCA_016650125.1). Lineage (GTDB taxonomy): Bacteria > Actinomycetota > Thermoleophilia > Solirubrobacterales > 70-9 > 67-14. Next base: position 89,029 of record JAENWT010000006.1, on the reverse strand, counting down.
GCACATGCGCCAGCGGAAGCTCCTGCTGCCTTCTTTCCACGGCGAGAAGCTCGCGGTGCAGACGAAAACCATCGAGCGCATCGCCGCGCAGCAGGTCGAGCGCATCCCGCGAGGGGAATCCTTTTCGATGCGCGATTACAGCCAGGAGATCGCGCTGGAAGTGATCCTCGAGGTCGTGCTCGGCACGGCTTCGACCGGGGAGCAGCACGACCGCCTCGGAGCAGCGACCAAGAACATGCTCGAATGGATCGCCTCGGGGCTGCGTCTGGTCGCTTCCCAGCTGCTGGGGCCGCGCAGCCGCGCGATCAGGCGCATGTACCGCCCAGTGCTCAAGCCGCTCGACAGCGCGCTCTACGAACTCATCTCCGAACGCCGGACCCGGACCGGCCTCGAGGACCGCGACGACATCCTCTCGATGCTGCTGACCGCCCGTGACGAAGACGGAAAGGCAATGACCGACGTCGAGATCCGCGACGAACTGGTCACGCTGATCGTGGCCGGCCACGAGACCACGGCGACCTCACTCGCCTGGGCCTTCGAGCGGTTGACCAGGGTTCCCGGCGGCGCGGCCCGGCTCCACGAAGAATCGCTCACCGACGAGACCGAATACACCAATGCCGTGGCCAAAGAGGCGTTGCGGCTGAGGCCGGTCCTCGACTTCGTGCTCAGAAGGGTCAACGAGCCGATCGAGATCGGCGGCTACCAGTTTGAACCCGGCGAGGTCGTCGCCCCCTGCATCTACCTGATCCACCGGCGCGAGGACATCTACCCCGACGCGCTTGAGTTCAAACCGGAGCGCTGGTTCGCGACCAAGCCAGGCACTTACACCTGGATTCCTTTCGGCGGTGGGACGAGGAGGTGCATCGGCATGTCTTTCGCGATGGTCGAGATGGAAGTGGTGCTGCGGGCCGTGGCCCGGGCGGGCGTCCTCGAGTCGGTCGGACCCGACGAAGCGACCGTTCAGCGCTTCATCACTTCTTCGCCAGAACGCGGCGGCGAAGTCCGCCTCGCGGCCTGAGACACTCAACCGCTCGCTGTGCCTGCCAGTGGATGAATCGCAAGGACCGTAGGCCCCTCGGACAGGGTTGACCGATCAGAGACAGCCTTCGATTAATTTGAGTTCGTGGAGCCGTCCCGCAAAGATGTAGGCGACTATTCCGTCGCGGGCAAGGAACTGGATCCCCGTTTCCGAAGATTTGTCAGGGACGTAGAGCAGGTCGTTGGTCGTATCGGGCTCATAGACGTTCGGCGTCGATTTGATCCGGTCGCCGTACGCCTCGGAGACCTCGGCTTCGGTTGAACCGATCCCGATTCCCTCGAGCGTCCTGGCGAGGGGGCTGTCGGTTTCCAGGCGGGCGAAGGTGCCTTCGTTGAACATCAACTCGACGTCGCCCGCCCGAACCACAGGCGACAGCGGTTGCCGCGACTAAACCGAGGACCGGGAAGGGGATTGGACGAAACCTCACCGCTACACCGTACCTTCCAGGCGGGAGATCGCATCGGGAACTCCCTCACGGGCGGAGGGGAAGCGTGGTTGCCAGTCGAGCTCGGCCTTGATGCGTGCGTTCGAGCTCCTGGCTGAACGGGTCACCGCTCGAACCGTGTCTCCTCCGGCCGCCAGACGGGCGAGCCACGCCGGGATCCGGCGTGGCGGGCCGACACCCAGCGCGTCGGCGGCGAGAGCGACAAAGTCGAAGTACGTGATCGGCTCGTCATCGACCACGTGGTAGAGCGATCCGGCCGGAGCGTTCTCCGCCGCCTCGACGCAGGCAGCAGCGACGTCTTCGACCTGGACGACGTCCCACCAGTTGCGTCCGGATCCGATCACCGCGAATCGGCCCGGCTGCAGCAGGCGGATGACGAACTCCTCGACGAACCAGCCACCCGGGCCGTAGATGTGGCTCGGCCGGATGATCACGTCTTCGAGAGTGGAATTCCGGAGCATCCGCTCGCCTTCCTGCTTCGAGCGGCCGTAGATCGTCTTGACCGGCAGCGCGGTCTCCTCGGTCAGGACTTCACCGCCCGCGTCGCCGGTGACGACGGTCGAAGTGAACACGATGCGCCGTACCCCGGCTGCTTCGGCCGCCAGGATCAGGTCGCCCGTCCCGCCCACGTTGGCCGCGGCGATCTTTTTCGGGTCGCGCTGGGAGGCGATCTCCGCCGCCAGATGGATCACGCATTCCGGTTCCGCCAGGCTCACTGCCCGCGAGAGCCCGTCGGAATCCCTGAGGTTGGCCAGGAACGCTTTCGTGCCCGGAGGCTGGGAGCCATCACGCCGGACCAGGGCCCCCACTTCATGCCCGCGTTTGACCAGCTCTTCGCAGACGAACCCTCCGAGGAAACCGCTCGCACCAGTGACCAGGACCTTCATGGGTCGCCAATCCTAGTCGGTGTTCTGGGAGGATTCATTAACCAAGTCCCAGGAGGAGAGACCGATGGGCTTCATCGCACCCGAGCCACCGCCGTTCGATGTTGAAGACTGGAAGCGCAAGTCCCACCTGGAGCGGATCAAACCGCTTGCTCAGGATTGGGCGATCAATGGAGTCGGTACGCCATACGCGGTTTACCTGCTCTACATCGTAAAGCTGATCGTTTTCACACTTGCCGCGATCCTGATCATCGGCCTGGCGACGCCCGGCCTGGGTGGCCTCACCGAACTGGGTGACTGGTGGACCCAGCCGATCGTCTGGCAGAAACTCGTCGTCTGGATGATCCTCTGGGAAATGCTCGGCCTCGGATCCGGTTCGATGCCCCTCACCTTCCGCTTCCTGCCGCCCATCGGTGGTCCGCTCTACTGGCTCCGGCCTGGAACGATCCGTCTACCTCCCTGGCCGGACAAGGTGCCTTTCACCAAGGGCTCGAAGCGCACTGTCTTCGACGTCACGATCTACGCCGGCGTGCTGGTCACGGCCGCGTACCTCCTGCTTTCCGACGGCACGGATGTGTCGAGCGTCGGCGGGGCCGGGAAGCTCAGCACCACCGGCATCGCCGTCCTGCTCGCTTGCCTCGGAATCCTCGGGCTGCGGGACAAAGTCTCCGGCCTCTGCTCGCGGCCCGAGATCTACGGGCTGCTCCTGGTCGTTTTCCTCTTCCCGATCGATCAGATGATCGTCGCGTCGCAGTTCGTCCTGTTCTGTGTCTGGTGGGGCGCGGCATCCTCCAAGCTCAACCACCACTTCCCGAATGTCGTTGCGGTCATGGTTTCCAACACGCCCTGGAACCGGGTGAAGTTCGTGAAGAAGCGCCTCTACAAGGACTACCCGGACGACCTGCGTCCCTCAAACGAAGCAACTCTCTTGGCTCACCTCGGCACCTTCATCGAGTTCGCGCTCCCCCTCGCCCTGATCGCTTCGTCGGGCGGAACGATCGGCATGATCGCGGTGGCCGGAATGGTCATTTTCCACGTCCACATCCTCTCCACCTTCCCGCTTGCCGTTCCGCTGGAATGGAATCTGTTCATGATCTTCGGAGTCCTTTTCCTTTTCGGGCACTACGGGACGACTCCGCTGTACACGCTCGATGATCCGCTGCTGATCGCGATCCTCCTGGTGAGCCTGGTCGGCATTCCCGTTTTCGGCAACCTGAGGCCCGACAAGGTCTCGTTCCTGCCGGCGATGCGTTACTACGCCGGGAACTGGCCGACCAGCCAGTGGCTCTTTCGAAACGATGCCGCGGCAGAACAGCGGCTGGACGAGACGCTCACGAAATCCGCGGCCGTAGTGCACAGCCAGCTTGCGAAGATCTACGACGCCGATACGGCCGACGTGCTCCTCACAAAAGGCCTCGCGTTCCGCTCGCTCCACAACCAGGGTCGGGCGTTGAACGGTCTGGCCTACCGGGCAGTGGAGGACCTGGACGACTACACGGTGCGGGAGGGAGAACTGGTCGGCGGGACCGTCGTGGGCTGGAACTTCGGCGACGGGCATTTCCACGGTAAGCAGCTGCTCGACGCCGTTCAGGAGCGCTGCCACTTCAAGCCGGGTGAACTCCGCGTGGTGATGATGGAGTCGCAGCCCGCCCAACGGCAGACCCAGCAGTACGAGATCTGGGACGCGGCGACCGGACTGGTCGAAGAGGGATCGGTCAAAGTCGCCGACATGCGATCTCGCCAGCCCTGGCTGGACGAAAGTCAGTCTTTTCCGGTGACGGTAACCGGCGGACCCGGTGCGGGTCCTGATCCAACGGGTCCCTCGACCACATGACTGACGTCATCGTCGGATCCGGACCCAACGGGCTGGCTTGCGCCGCCACTTTGGCCAAGGCCGGGCGCTCGGTCACGGTCATCGAAGCCGAGGCGACGATCGGTGGCGGCACCAGGACCAGCGAGTTGACCCTCCCGGGGCTTCTCCACGACGACTGTTCCGCAACCCACCCCATGTCGCCCGGCTCGCCGGCGCTCCTGAACCTCGACCTCGAGAACCACGGACTCAAGTGGCTCTGGCCGGAGGTCGACCTGGCCCATCCGCTCGACGATGGCAGCGCCGGAATCCTGCTCAGATCGATCGAAGAAACCGCCGATGGGCTCGGGGACGACGGCCAGCGGTGGAAGCAGATATTCGGCAAGCCTTCCGCCGATTTCGACGCTCTGGGTGAAGACATCATGAAACCGATCCTCCACCAGCCCCGGCACCCTCTGAAACTGATGCGATTTGGAGTCCCCGCCGCTGCGCCGGCAAACCTTTTCGCACGAGCTTTCTCGACTCCACAGGCGAAGGCCCTTTTTGGCGGAGTGGCGGCTCACGCCTTCAGCCCGCTGACCCTCCCGATGAGTTCTTCCGTCGGCATGGCTCTGATCTGCGCCTGCCATCGTCACGGCTGGCCGGTCGCCCAGGGAGGCTCCCAGTCGATCGCCGACGCTCTGGCGGCAGTGGTACTTACGAACGGAGGCCGCATCGAGACCGGCCGCCGGGTCAAGTCCCTGGACGAGCTTGCCGACGCCGACACGGTCATCCTCGATCTCGACCCGGCTGCCGCCGCCGACGTCATAGGTGACCGGCTTCCGACAGGCGTCGACCGTGCCTACCGCCGCTACCGGCACGGGCCCGCCGCTTTCAAGGTGGATCTTGCTGTCGAGGGCGGCATTCCCTGGACCAACGAAGCCTGCCGCAAAGCCGGCACAGTCCATGCGATCGGAACCTTTTCCGAGATCGTCCTCGCAGAGGGCGAGGTCCACAAGGGCCGCATGCCACAAAGCCCGTACGTGATCGTCGGCCAGCAATCGCTCGCCGACCCGACTCGCGCCAAGGACGGGGTTCACCCGATCTGGGCATACGCGCATGTGCCGAAGGGGTACGACGGCAACGCAACCGAGGATGTCATCGGGCAGATCGAGCGCTTCGCACCCGGCTTTCGTGATCGCATCCTGGGAAAGTTCATCCGGGATGTAAGCGCCATGGAGACTTACAACAGCAACTACGTGGGCGGTGACATCATCAACGGTGCGAACACGCCTTGGCAGACAGTGATCCGCCCACGGCTCGCGCTCGATCCCTACTCGACCGGGGTAGATGGAGTATTCATCTGCTCTGCGGCCACACCACCGGGCGCGGGCGCTCACGGGATGAACGGATACAACGCGGCCCGGTCAGTCCTCAGAAATTCGACAAACTAATGCAGACAACTTCAGCGCGGAAAAGAAAGAGAGCCGAAATGAGCAATCGCACCTTCGTCGTAGGGGTCGGCATGACCAAGTTCGAGAAGCCCGGGAAGAAGGAGGGTGACTATCCGGACTGGGCGAAGGAGGCGGGCACCGCGGCCCTGGCTGACGCGGGAGTGGCCTATGAGGACATCGAGCAGGCCTTCGTCGGCTATGTCTACGGAGACTCGACCGCCGGGCAGCGGGCGCTCTACGAGATCGGCATCACCGGTATCCCGATTGTCAACGTGAACAACAACTGCTCGACCGGTTCGAGCGCCCTGCTGCTCGCCCGGCAGGCGATCCAGTACGGGATCGCGGACTGCGCCATGGCCCTGGGCTTCGAGAAGATGGAACGCGGCTCGCTCGGCATGAAGTTCCCGGACCGCGCGAATCCGATGGAGAAACACGTCATGCGGATGCTCGAGATCCGAGCTGCGGAGGAGTCGCCTTTCGCGCCCCAGATGTTCGGCAACGCCGGCCGTGACCACATGGACCGGTACGGATCGAAGCCGGAACACTTCGCCTGGATCGGCTGGAAGAACCACAAGCACTCGGTCAACAATCCTTACGCCCAGTTCCAGACCGAGTATTCGCTCGAGGAGATCCAGGACGCACCGATGATCCACGAGCCCCTCACGAAGCTCCAGTGCTCGCCGACCTCGGACGGCAGCGCCGCCGCGGTGATCGCCTCCGAGAGCTTCGTCGAGAAGCACGGTCTCTGGGATCAGGCGATCGAAATCACCGGTCAGTCGATGGTGACGGACCTGCCATCCACCTTCGCCGAGGACACCGACTGCATCAAGCTGGTCGGCTACGACATGAGCAAGGAAGCCGCGCGGCAGGCTTACGAAGAGGCCGAGATTTCGGCCTCTGAGGTCGACGTCTGTGAACTTCACGACTGCTTCAGTGCGAACGAGCTGATCACTTACGAAGCGCTCGGCTTCGCCGAAGAAGGCGAAGGCCACCTGCTGGTCGAGCAGGAGGCCACGACCTTTGGCGGGTCGGGACCGGTGGTCAACACCTCCGGCGGATTGATCAGCAAGGGACACCCGCTCGGCGCCACCGGCCTGGCGCAATGCGCCGAACTCACCTGGCAGCTGCGCGGCACCGCCGGTCCACGCCAGGTGGATAACGCGAAAGTCGCGCTCCAGCACAACATCGGCCTCGGCGGAGCAGCCGTGGTTACCGTCTACGAGATTCCGGAGAACTGAACATGGGCCACTACAAGAGCAACGTGCGAGACCTCGAATTCAACCTGTTCGAGGTACTGAAGACCGATGAAGTCCTGGATTCCGGCGCCTTCGGGGACCTCGACGGCGACACCGTCCGCGTCATGCTCGGTGAGGCCTCCCGCCTTGCCGAAGGACCGGTGGCCGCCTCATGGGCCGAGACCGACCGAAACCCCCCGACATTCGATCCCGACACCCACGTCGTGACCCTCCCCGACGCCCTCAAGGATTCCATCAATGCCTGGACCGAAGCGGAATGGACCAAGCTCGGCATCGGCGAAGAGGTCGGCGGCATCCCTGCCCCTTCCACCGTCTCCTGGGCCATCAACGAGTTCATGGTCGGAGCCCTGCCAGCAGGGTTCTTCTACCTGGCCGGCCCCGCATTCGCCCACCTCCTTTACGAGAACGGGAACGAAGAGCAGAAGCACTGGGCAAAGATGTCGGTCGATCGCAACTGGGGAGCGACCATGGTCCTCACCGAGCCGGATGCCGGCTCCGACGTCGGCGCCGGCCGCGCCAAGGCGATCGAGCAGCCGAACGGCTCCTGGCATATCGAAGGCGACAAGCGCTTCATCACTTCAGGCGACTCTGACGACCTCTTCGAGAACATCCTTCACTACGTCCTGGCCCGACCGGAGGGTGCCGGTCCCGGAACCAAGGGTCTCAGTCTCTTCCTCGTTCCCAAGTTCCATTTCGATTCCGAAACCGGCGAGATCGGTGAGCGGAACGGTGCCTTCGTGACGAACCTCGAGCACAAGATGGGCCTCCGGGCCTCGGCCACCTGCGATCTGACCTTCGGCGCTCACGGCGTCCCCGCCGAAGGCTGGCTGGTCGGTGATGTACACGAGGGCATCCGGCAGATGTTCGACGTGATCGAGTTCGCCCGCATGATGGTCGGCACCAAGGCCATCGCGACCCTGTCGACCGGTTACCTCAACGCCCTCGCCTACGCGAAGGAACGTGTCCAGGGAGCCGATCTGACCCAGGTCATGGACAAGACGGCGCCGCGGGTCACGGTCATCCACCACCCCGACGTTCGCCGCTCACTGATGACCCAGAAGGCTTATGCCGAAGGCCTCCGGGCCCTGTACCTGTTCACGGCTGTCCATCAGGACAAGACTGCGGCCGATGTCGTCGAAGGAGTCGACCAGCAGCTCGCGATGCGGATCAACGACTTCCTCCTGCCCATAGTCAAGGGTGTCGGCTCGGAGCGTTCCTACGAAATCCTGACCGAGTCGCTCCAGACTTACGGTGGCTCCGGGTTCCTGCAGGATTACCCGATCGAGCAGTACATCCGGGACGCGAAGATCGACAGCCTTTACGAAGGCACGACCGCGATTCAGGCCCAGGACTTCTTCTTCAGGAAGATCATCAGGGACGAGTCGACGGCGATGAACCACCTCGTCGGGAAGATCCAGGAGACCATCGACGGGGGCGAAGGATTCGAGCGCGAGAGGGCTCTGCTCGCCGCAGCACTCGGCGACGTCCAGTCCATGAGCACCACTCTGACCGAATACATGATCAGCAGCCAGGAAGACCCGAAGAACATCTACAAGGTCGGACTCGGTTCGGTGCCCTTTCTGATGGCATTCGGCGACCTGATGATCGGCTGGCTGCTGCTCACGCATGCCGGGGTTGCAGCATCCGCCCTCGAATCAGGCGCTTCGGACATCGACAAGCCCTTCTACGAAGGCAAGGTCGTGGCAGCGGAGTTCTTCGCCCGGAACATGCTGCCGAAGCTGAGCGGCGTCCGGACGGCCATCGAAGGCATCGACAACGACGTCATGGAGCTCGACGAAGCGGCGTTCTAGTTCGGAGCGGGATCAGCGGCTACGGATTACCGCCGCGCCGCTGAACCGTCCCGCGCGCAGGTCGCCAAGCGCTTTGTTGGACTCGGCGAGTTCGTAGGTCGTGACCTGCGTGCGGACCGGCACCGTCGGGGCGAGGTCGAGGAACTCTTCGCCATCCCGCCGGGTCAGGTTGGCGACCGAGCCGAGCGTCCGCTCGCCCCAGAGTTGCTCGTAAGGGAATGAGGGGATGTCGCTCATGTGGATGCCTGCGCTGATCACGTTCGCGCCCCTGGCACTCGCCATGAGAGCCGCTGTCATCAAGGACCCGTCGGCGGCGAAGACGATCGCCCCGTCGAGTTCCTCCGGGGGTGACTCCTCCGACGAACCAGCCCACTCCGCCCCGAGGCTCCGGGCGAAATCCTGGGCCTCCAGATCGCCTCCGCGGGTGAACGCGAACACGCGGCGGCCTTCGGCGACGGCCACCTGACAGAGGATGTGGGCCGACGCGCCGAAGCCGTAGAACCCGATCCGCTCCGCCTCTCCGACGAGGCGCAGGGCGCGGTAGCCGATCAGCCCTGCGCAGAGCAGAGGCGCCGCCTGCTCGTCGGGGTAGCCCTCCGGGATCGGGAAGCAGAACCGCTCGTCGGCCACCGCCAGTTCGGCGTACCCGCCGTCGATGTCATAGCCGGTGAACCGCGCCCGGTCGCACAGGTTCTCGCGACCGGAACGGCAGTAGCGGCACTGCCCGCAGGTCCACCCCAGCCACGGCACCCCAATCCGGACACCGGGCTCGTACCGGTCCGCCCCTTCGCCGAGCCCGCTGACCGTGCCGACGATCTGGTGACCCGGGATGAGTGGGAGCTTCGGCCGGTCGAGTTCGCCTTCGAGAATGTGGAGGTCCGTCCGGCACACCCCGCAGCAATGCACCGAGATCAGGACCTGTCCCGGACCCGCCTCAGGTTCAGGCACCTCGGTCATCTCGAGCGGGCTCCCCGGTGATTTCATGACCATGGCTCGCATGGGTTTCAGGATAGTCGGGGCTGACAACGCGATCATCCTCGCGGTTCCGGGCGCGATGGAAGCGGGACTCAGCAGCCTGCTCTTCTGGGGTTCGCTTTCGTTCGCCCTCGCGGTCGCCGCCGTCTTCGCCCTGCCGGTGAACCGCTGGCTGATCGCCAGGGGCAAAGGCCACGTCGCGGTCCACGAGACCGGGGTTCATGGAGGCTCCCCGGTTCGGGTGGTCGCGGCAATCACGATCTTCGCTTTCATCTTCGGATCCACCGTCCTGGTCATGGAGGCGATCTAGATGCCGGATAAATCAACAACCCACGGCTACACCGCCGACAAGGACGCTCTCCAGAAGCGGTTGCGCCGGATCGAGGGCCAGGTCCGAGGCGTCGAAAAGATGGTCGAAGAAGACCGGTACTGCATCGACATCATCACCCAGATCTCAGCGGCGCAGGCCGCGCTCGACAAGGTCGCCCTGGGGCTCCTGGAAGACCACACCCGGCACTGCGTGATCGGCGGCGAAACCGAAAAACAGGAAGAGCGCACCGCCGAGCTGATGGGCGCGGTCCGCCGCCTCCTGAAGCACGGCTGACCCCGGCCCGAAACCCACGCCACCTTATTGCGCTATATCCGAGTTATACCGTACTATCATCGGTATGTCCTGCAGGGGAAGAGTCGCCACCGTTGTCCTATCCGTGCTTTTTGCCGCTTTCGCCTTCGCCGGCGTTGCTCAGGCGGATGACCCGGCTTTCAAGTCGAGTCCCCCCGCCTACAACTTCGGTGACATCGTGCTCGGCGAGCAGTATTCGGGTGCTTACGACTGGGTTGAGCTGTACCCGACGAGCGCAGCCGCCGTGGAAATCACTTCGATCACGATCGAGGGAACCGACGCCGCAGCCTTCGAACTTTCCGGCGGTGGCTGTATCGGAGTTCCGCTCGACCCGGTCTCGGGCTGCATCATCTACCTCCAGTTCACGCCGGGAACGGTCGGCCTCAAACAAGCCTCGCTGGAAATCGAGAGCAACGCGACGGCCGGAACCAAGCTGGTCCCGATTTCAGCGAACGTCATTGAACCGGCCGCCAATGCTCCGTCATTCGGCCTCACTTCCGAAAGCGACGCCCTGCCTGACCCCGGTTTCGACTATACGACCACCGGTATGGGGACGGCCGACTTCGATGGTGATGGTCTCGCCGATGTGGTGACCAACAACACCGTGAATACGGACCCATTTCCATATACGGCGGAGATCGGCGTTGCCTTCGGCCAGAGCAACGGCACCCTGACCGATCCCGTCTCTTACCCCGCAGGCCTCTTCAGCGCCACGAACCTCGTGACCGGGAACTTCGACGGCGTGAACGGCCCCGACATAATTTCACTGTCCGGAGGCCAGGCCAACGTCTTTCTCAACGACGGCGACGGTACATTCACCGCGGCGGACCCGGTTCCCGCCGGAGCCGGTTTTAGCTTCATCTCCCCCGGATACTTCAACGAAGACGGCAACCTGGACTTCACGGTCACCGATGCCAACCTGATGGAGATCTTTCTGGGAGATGGCGAAGGCGGTTTCACTCTGGCCGGCACTCAGGAGACCGGTGCCGACGGTGACATCGCGATGGGTGCGACCACGAAGATCGCCGACTTTCGCGGCGACGGTTCCAACGACGTCGCCATCACCAACTACGCCGGGCAGGTCGAGATCTACCTGAGCGACGGCGACGGCACCTTCACGAAGGGCCCGATAGTCAGGCTTGGCGGTTGTGGATGTAAGGATGCTTGGGGCATCTCGCCCGCCGACCTCAACGGTGACGAACGTGATGACCTTTCCGTAGCGATCTTTGCCGAGAGTCAGGTCGCCACTTTGATCGCCCAGCCGGACGGAAGCATGCTGATCAGCCAGATCACCACCAATCCGCTTTCGCCGGATCCCAACTTCCCGGACGGCCAGGACACCCAGCCGAAGATGGTCGGCAACGGCGACCTCAATGGAGATGGCATCCCGGAACTGGTCTCGGCTGACACCAGCGGCGATTCGATAACCGTGAATTCCGGGCTGGCCTCGGGCACCGGTTACCAGTTTGCAGACAACATCAGCATGCCTGGTGTGATTGACGCCCGCTACATCTCTCCGGATCAGGTGCTGGTCGACGATTTCAACGGCGACGGCAAGGGCGATGTCATCGTCGGCAGCGCCTTCCACAAGAACGTACTCTTCACCAACAACGGCGAGGCGAATCCGGTTCCCCTTCCGGCCAGCCTCGACTTCGGCAACGTCGCCACCGGAACTACATCGGCAATCGAAACGGTCGACCTGAAGAACGAAGACGGCCTGGCGCCGCTGGTCGTCACCAGCGTCTCCATCGGCAACGGCGACTCGGGCGACTTCAACATCGTCGATGACAGCGAATGCCTGGCCGGACCGATTCTGGTCGGCGATTCCTGCACGGTCGGGCTGACCTTCTCGCCTTCGGCGGCCGGAGTCCGTGCCGCTTCGGTGAGCATCGCCAGCAACGCCGGGCCGCTCAACGTTCCCGTCACGGGAACCGGAGTCGCGACGCCGCCGGTACTCGTGCCGAAGATCAGCGTCCAGCCCTCGAACCTCGCCTTCGCCGGCAGGCAGGTCGGCTCGCAGTCGGGCGAGAAGCCTTTCGTCGTGACCAGCAGCGGTACTGGGCCGCTGGTCGTCGGCGCCATCAATAGGGGAGGAACCAACGCCGGCGACTTCCCGACAGGTTCGAGTGGCTGCGCCGGCAAGACCCTTCAGCCGGGAGCGACCTGCTCGGTTGCCTTCAGCTTCAAGCCAACAGCGGCCGGGGCGCGTTCCGCGTCAGTGTCCGTCGCCAGCAACGCCACGAGCGGTACGGCGACCGTGCCGCTCAGCGGGACCGCCACCGCGAAACCGGTGCCGGCACCCAGGGTCACCTTCAGGAAGAAGCCGAAAAAGAAGTACGTGATCAGGTCGAAGAGTCTGAACAAAGTCAAAGTCGCCTTCGGGAGCAACCGGTCCGGATCGAAGTTCCAGTGCCGGATCGACCGCAAGAAGTTCAGCCGCTGCAAGTCACCGAGGGTCTTCAGGAAGATCAAGCGCGGAAAGCACACGATCCGGGTCCGGGCAATCAAGGCCGGCAAAACCGGGCCGGCAAAGGCCGTGAAGTTCAAGGTGGTCCGAAAGAAGCGGTGACGCGGCGGCGTTACCTGACGATCCTGAATTTCTTCGTCGCTGGTGTCGGGTCAGTCTGCCCCGTCGAATCGATGGCCACGACCTGGAACCTGTGCCTTCCCGGCTTCAGGCCTTTGTAGGCCCTCGGTGACCGGCAACTCCTGAACCGCCGGTTGTCCAGCTTGCACCGGAAGGTTGAACCGGTCACGTTCGAAGTGAACCGGAAAGTCGCCTTGCGCTTGTCCTTCTTTACGACGAGCTTTCGGATCGTGGTCTCTGGGGCCCCCGAAGGGAGTGGATTCCCGGGGACTTCGGAAAGCACCTTGATCGTCTGCTCCGCCATCTTCGACTCGCCCAGCGCGTTCGGGTGGACGATCACCGGATTCGTGCCCAGCAGGACCGGCTCGACCCAGCGGGTCCCGATCGGCTTGCAGGCATCATGTCCTTCGGATACCGAGTTCAGGCTTACGAACGTGACTCCGGTCGCCTCCGCGGCGCGGCGCACCGCATAGTTGAGAGTCGTCTGGAGCGACCGGACGTACGGGATGTCCCCTTCAGCGACCGGCATGGTCGGGAAGCATCCACCGGTCCTGGGCGTGATCCAGGGATAGCTCAGGATCGCGACCCTGGCCTTCGGGGCCTTGTCCCGGACGGCACCGAGCGCTTTCACGAGCGACGGATAGGTGGTGTTCCGAATCGTGTCTTCGAACGAACTTCCGTACTGGTCCTTGCAGGGGCTGCCCATCCCGAGGGTTGACAGGCCGGCGCTTCCACAACTCAGGATCGCGTTGATGAAGACGCCGCTGTCGTTGCCCCCGATGGTCATCGTGACCAGTTCGGTGTCAGGCTTGAGCGCATCCAGCTGGGGCTTGAGTCCGGGGTACTGCGCGGTGAAGAAGTGGGTCGTATCGGCCGCGCCGCAGGTGACATCGGTGAGCTTCGCGCCGGTCTTCTCCGCCAGCACATGAGGATAGTTCCGGGTCGAGCGCAGGCACTGAGGCGGCGCCATCGGGTCAAGTGGCAGGACTCCCGAAGCGGCACTGTACGAATCGCCGAGGGCTACGTAGTGAACAGGCGAAGATGCCGCCTGAGCAGATCCACCAAAGAAAGCGAACCCGGCCAACGCGACCACAAGTGCGATCAGGCCGGACCGGCCAGCAGCACGTAGACGACGAGACTTCATCCATCCTCCTAGAGACGTAGAAACACGAGCGTTCCTGAGTGATACGCCCCTACCCCGTCAGCGGATCAACGAATCACAAACACAGCCTTGAAAATTCCTCGGCCCCGGATTTCGTACCTTGGGATCGATCTTCCCCCGAAAGAGACGCAAGCTTCACCGCGACACCAGCTAGCGCCTAAGCCTTGGCCTCAGCTCCCACAGCATGGAAACCACCGTCTACGTGGATGATCTCTCCGGAGATCGCTCTCGACAGGTCCGAGAGCAGGAAACAGACGGTGTCGGCCACCGGGTAGGGATCGTCGACCTGCCAGCCCAGCGGGGCACGTTGTTCCCAGATTCTGGCGAGGTCACTGAAGCCAGGAACGCCGCCGGCCGCAGCGGTGCGTATCGGGCCGGCCGAGACTAGGTTTACCCGGTGGCCAGACTCCCCCAGGTCACGGGCGAGGTAGCGGCTGGTCGATTCGAGTGCGGCTTTCGCGACACCCATCCAGTCGTAGGACGGCCAGGCGACGGTGGCATCGAAATCGAGGCCAACCAGACTGCCACCATTCTCGTCCTGGCCACCGAGCATCGGCTCAAGAGCTACGGCCAGAGCCTTGAACGAGTAGGCACTTGTCTCGAAAGCCTGCGTCGCACTCGCCCGCGGAGCAGACATGAAATTGCCGCCGAGGGCGTCGGGTGGCGCGTAGGCGATCGCGTGAAGCACACCGTCCAACCCGTCCCACTTCGAAGCGATCCCGGCCGGCAGGGCTTCCAGGTCGTCTTCGTTGTTGATGTCGAGTTCGATCAAATCCACCGGCCTAGGCAGTCGGCCAGCCGCTCGTTCGGTCATGCGCCGGACCCGGCCGAAGCTCGTCAGGATGACTTCGGCGCCGAGATGCTGGGCACGCTCGGCAACGGCAAAAGCGATGCTCCTGCGGTTTACGACACCTGTGACGAGGATCCGTTTGCCATCAAGCATCAAAGGTAGACCGGCTCACGACCCTGGCTGTTCAGCGGAAGTCCTCCAGAATCGGCATCTTCAGCGAGGTTTCGGCTCCAGACTATTTCGGCGATCGCCCTCAGCACCGTCTGTTGCTTCTGGTTCAACACCTTCCAGACCAGCCGGACCAGTCCGGTCGAATCATTCAGCGGCTTGACCGATTCGACTTTTCCGCAGAGGGAGATCGTGTCTCCGATGTGGACCGGCCGCTTGAAAACGAGCCGGTCGAAACCGCGAAGTGCCACAACCCGTTCCGGGTCTATCGGTGCGAGACCCACCGAGTAGGAGAGCAGCATCATGCCGTGGGCGATCCGTTCACCGAAGCGGGACTCTCCCGCCCACTCGGCATCGGTGTGAAGCGGGTGATGATCGCCGGTCAGCCCGGAAAAACCGGTCAGGTCTGCCTCGGTGATCGTACGCCCGTAGGTGACGAACTCCG
The DNA here is from genome assembly GCA_016650125.1 of Thermoleophilia bacterium. GTDB lineage: Bacteria > Actinomycetota > Thermoleophilia > Solirubrobacterales > 70-9 > 67-14. The sequence goes on along the minus strand of JAENWT010000006.1, from coordinate 73,602 downwards.
CTCCCGCCTCGAGGTCGTCGAATCCTGAACTGAAGAAGTCATTCATCTCACGCACTCCTGGTGGTTGTTTCGATCTGAAAATTGATCGCGATCGCCCGGCGGAACTCGGCGGCGGCATGCCGATGACCGGCCGGAGACGGATGGAGACCGTCCGACTCGAAGTTCCCGGGATCCCCGATGCCGGGGTGGTCTACAACGTCCAGGCAAGGCACCGACAGGGCGGCCGAGACATCGCGAATCGCAAGGTTCAGGTCGGTCATGCCGGAATGGATCCTGGCCTGCGTCCTTGGACCGATGCCTTCGAGGCACCAACCGACCGGATACGTCGCGGTGAGGATCGCCGCATCCGGCAATGCCCTGCGCAAACGGTCGAGCATCAGTTCCAGCCGGGCCGAGAAAGACCCGATGTCTGGACGCAGGTTGAGGATCACGTCGTTGGCACCGCAAACAAGGGTCACCAGGTCAGGTCGATGGTTTATCGCTTTCGGGACCTGTTCGAGAACGTCGTGGCTGTCAGCTCCGTCGCGGGCAAGATTGACGTAGTTGAGCCTCGGGTTAGAGGCCCTCAATCCGTCAGCGAACAGGTCCGACCAGCGCTCGGTGGGGTCACATCCGTTGCCGGCGGTGAAGCTGTCGCCCAGCGCCGCGTAGGTAGTTACTTCGCGTTGTCGGCGATTTCCCAGAAGCTTTCGGATCATGCCGTACCAACCATTGAACCGAGAGTCCAGATCAGCGATTCGCGGGTGTGACGCGGCTCGATCACTTCGTCGACGAAACCGCTCGATGCCGCAGCTACAGCCGTGAGATGCTGCTCGGCGTAAGTGGTCGCAAGGTCAACCCTGGCTGCTTCTCCGGATCCGGCGAGTTCACGACGGTTGACGATGCCCACCGCCTGATTGGCGGACATGATCCCTATCTGGGCACCGGGCCAGGCGAAAACCATGTCAGCCCCGAGGTCACGTGAGTTCATGGTTATCGCGGCGCCACCGAAAGCCTTGCGCATAACGACCGTCAGCTTCGGAACGGTCGCACCGGCAAAGGCCCGGAGCAGGGATGCCCCGTGCCGGATCACACCGGCATGTTCCTGGCGAAGGCCGGGCATGAAGCCGGGGGTATCGACGAGGACGATCAGGGGAATGCCAAACCGGTCGCAGGTGTTGATGAAAGCCGCGGATTTCTCGGCAGCTTCGGCATCGATCACACCACCGAAACGCCGCGGCTGGTTCGCGACGACGCCCACTGACCGGCCACCGAGCCGACCGAGGCCTGTGTACATGCCCGAGCCCCAGCGTTCGTAGATTTCGAGGACCGTTTCTTCGTCAAGAATCGATTCGACGGTTCGCCGCACGTCATAGGTCTGGCGGGGATTGGCGGGCACGGTCTCACCCGGGTCACCGATGAGCGGTGGTGCCGAGTCGAGCACGTCTGCCGGGCTGCCGATCCGGCGCGGCAGAAGGTCGAGCAGCTGCCTCACACGCTCGATTGCTTCAGTTTCATCACCGGCGACTAGCTGGCAGACACCGTTAGCACCATGAACAGAGGGGCCACCCAGCTCTTCCATCGAAACCTGCTCCCCCACCGCATCGGCCACAACTTTCGGACCGGTCAGGAAAAGCCTCGCATCCCGGGTCATCAGGACGAAGTCGGTGAGTGCCGGGGAATATGCCCCGCCTCCGGCCGAGATCCCACTGATCACGCTCAACTGCGGAACCTTTCTCGACAGCTCAACGCTCGCCCGGAAGATCCTGCCGTAGCCGGCAAGGGCAGCATGTCCTTCCTGGAGCCGAGCTCCACCAGACTCGATGAATCCGACGACCGGTGCCCCGGCCTTGCCGGCCAGGTTCATCGTGCGAACGATCGTTTCGGCATGGGTTTCTCCCAGCGAACCACCGAAGAAGCCGGGGTCCTGGCAGTAACAGAAGATCGGGCAGCCTCCGACCAGCCCGGATCCGGCGATGACGCCGTCTCCGGGCTGCGCCCGTTCGCCCAGGCCACCGGAGAGTACGGCTGAGCGAATCGGTCGGAAGCTGCTCTCGTCACAGAGACTCTCCAGCCGGACCCGGGGAGATAGGTGTCCGGGAGGAGCCTCGGTGCCTGTCGCGACAGCACTACTCATGTCGCGGCAAGACAGAGAACGGCGTTGTGGCCGCCGAACCCGAAGGAATTGGAGATTGCGTACCGGCGGCCGTCACCGGTCGGTTCAGGCAGAGTCAGGTTGCGGTTACGGTCAGGCACGTAGTCGAGGTCGAGCCCTTCTTCCGGCTGTTCCCAGCCAACTGTCGGCGGGGCGATTCCCCTTCTCAGGGCAGCCACCGTGGCGACCGCTTCGACTGCTCCAGCGGCCCCCATCAGGTGCCCGGTGACCGACTTGGTCGAACTGACCGGAACCCTGGCCGCCGAGTCCCCTAACGCCAGCTTGAGGGCATCGGTTTCCGACCGGTCGTTGAGCGGCGTCGAAGTGCCGTGGGCGTTGACATAGTCGAGATCCTCCGGCTTTATACCCGCGTCGGCCAGGGCCATCCTGATCGCCCGGGCGGACTGGGTTCCGGCCGGATCCGGTGCGGTCAGGTGATGGGCGTCGCAGGTCGCGCCGTAGCCGAGAATCTCGCCGGCTTCACGAGCTCCACGCTCGGCGGCGCCGGCCGCGTTCTCGAGCACCAGGATTCCCGCGCCTTCACCCATCACGAAACCGTCCCGGCGGGCATCGAAGGGCCGAGAGACACCGCTCGGTGAGGTTGCGCCCATCGATGCGAACGCTGCCATCGCGATACCGGTCATCGCCGACTCGGAACCACCGGTCACGACAGCATCAACCTGCCCTGACTGGATCAGCCTGGTCGCCGCTCCGATCGCATGAGCACCCGCGGCGCAGGCGGAAACGACACCATATGTTTCGCCCCGGAGACCGAACCGCATGGCCACCGCGGCAGCTGCGGCGTTGCTCATCATCAAGGGCACCGCCAGTGGGGATACGGACTTTGCGCCTTTATTCCGCAGCACCCCGCCCTGGGCCTCGAGGGAAGCGATGCCTCCGATGCCGGTGCCGATGATGCATCCGATCCGCTCCGGTGCGTATGGCAGCTCGTGCTTCCATCCAGCCGCGGCCGCCGCTTCGTCGGCGGACACCACCGCGAGCTGGGTGAAGCGGTCGGCCCGCCGGCATTCTTTGCGACTGAGGAAGTCGAGGGGATCGAACTCGCGGCAGGCGCCGACACCGTCGGCGATGCCGACCTCGCCCGCGCACCAACGGTCGATCAGGGTTTCTGCCCCGACCCCCAACGGCGTGACCGCGCCAGTTCCGGTGATGACGACCCGCTGGTTCATGATGCTTTCGCGACCACCATGTCGATCACGTCTCCGACAGTCTTCAGGTTCTGGACGTCGTCGCCGACCAGCTCGACCCCGAACTCGTCTTCGACGATCTGGGCGAGCTCAACGAGGTCGAGCGAATCGACGTCAAGCGAATCGAACGTTGCGTCGCGGTTAATCAGGTCCGGATCCGCACCGACCTCGGCGAGGCCTTCAACGATCACCTTTTCGGCTGATTCCGGGTTGGCTTTAACTGGCACTTGTTTCTCCTTCTTTGCTTGTTGATCAGGCACTAAGTCCGCCGTCGACGGTCAGGGTGGTTCCGGTGACGTATGAGGCGGCGTCGGAAGTCAGGAAGCCGATACAGGCAGCGATCTCTTCGGCTGTCCCGGCTCGGCGGACGGGGATGTCTCTGGTGAAGGCGTCATCGGGGAGGTCGGCCGTGAGTCCGGTCTCGACGAACCCGGGGGCGACGGCATTGACAGTCACCCCTCGCCGGGCGACCTCGACGGCGATCGTGCGGGTCATGCCGATCAACCCCGCTTTGGAAGCGGCGTAGTTGGCCTGCCCCACATTGGCTCGTGGTCCGACGATCGAGGCGACGTTGACGATCCGGCCGAATCGGGCCCGCAGCATCGGCTTGAGGGTACGCCGGCTGAGGCGGAAGGCGGCGTTCAGGTTGGTTTCGATGACCCGGTCCCACTGGTCGTCGTCGATCTGGGCGGCGAGGCCGTCGGCCCGCCGGCCGGCATTGTTGACGAGCACCAGGACCGGACCAAGCTTTCCTTCGACTTGCTTGACCAGGTCGTCAACCTCGCCGGGTTCGGCGATGTCGGCGTGGATGGCTGCCGCCGTACCGCCGGCCGCTTCGATCCGGCCGACCACTGCGGCCGCCCCGTCCGGATCCGAGCGGTAGTGAACCGCTACCGGTCGCCCCTGGGCACCGATGAACTCGGCGACGGCAGCACCGATACCACCCGAGGCTCCGGTCACCAATGCGGCACCTTCAGTCTTCAAGTGATTCACCCGCGCCCCACTCGACCACTCCTGCGCCCCAGGTCAGGCCACCACCGAACGCGCCGAGCAGCACCCTGTCGCCGGGGTTCAGCCGCCCTTCGTTCCGAGCTTCACCGAGCGCGATCGGAATCGTTCCGGCCGACGTGTTGCCATATTTCGGCACACAATCTATGACTCTGTTCGCATCCAGGCCGAGCCTGCTGCCGACAGCTTCGATGATCCGGCTGTTCGCCTGGTGGTAAGCGAAAAGGTCAACGTCGTCGAGGGTCATGCCCGCACCTTCGACCGCAGCGATCGTCACTTCCTCAAGGCGCTCGACTGCCTGGCGGAAGGTGTCATGACCCTTCATGTGGATGATCGCTTCTTCGCGGGTCGCTTCGACCAGATGTCCACGGTCACCGTCGCTGGCAAGGAACACCGGACCGATCCGCCCCTCGCCCCGGCAGGCCCTCATCACGACCGCACCGGCGCCGTCAGCGAAGATCCCGGCGGTGCCACGGTCGTCCATGTCGATCACTCGGTGCATCAGGTCCGCACCGACCACGAGGGCGTTCGAAACACGGCCAGTTTCGATCTGTGAAGCCGCCATCGACAAGCCGGAGAGGAACCCGGAGCAGGCAGCGTTTATGTCCATCGCCCCGGAGAAACCGGTCTCGAGGCGAGCCGCCACCAGCGGGGCCGCAGCTGGACAGAGCATCTCGTGGGTCACGGTGCCAACCAGTACCAGGTCGATCTGGCCGGGGTCCATGCCAGCGTCGTCGATCGCTGCCGCACCCGCAGCGGTGGCGTAATCAACCAGCGTCTCCCCTACCTCCGCCACCCGCCGCTCGATAACACCGGTACGTTCGGTGATCCATTCCGGTCTGACACCGAGACGCTCGGCAATCGGTTCGTTGCTCTTGACCGTGGAAGGAAGCGCAACCCCGAGTCCGGCTATCGCCGCGCCAACGGTGGATGGCCGGTCCAGAACGCGGGCCCCGGTGGTTTCGAATTCAAGCATGCGGTCCTCCGATCGGTTTGAGTGGTCCGGTTTCGACGTCATCGACAATCCGGGCTACCAGGCCAGAGAGCACGGCCCCCGGTCCCGATTCGAGGAAACGGGTCACGCCCAGTCCACGAAGCGCGATTACCGTCTCCCTCCAGCGGACCGGCCGGGTGAGGCCCGAGAGCAGGCCGTCACGAAGATCAGAGAAGGGAAGGGTCGTCACCGACGACAGCAAAGTCGTCCGGGGTTCATGGATCTCGATCCGACTGAGGGCTTCTCTGAAACCGGGTTGGGCGGCGACCATCGCCGGAGAATGAAAAGCCCCAGTGACCGGCAGGCGCACGGTCCTGACGCCGGCCTCCTTGAACTTGCGCCGGGCGTCCCCGATAGCGTCCGCGGGACCAGAAAGAACTATCTGGTCGGGAGCGTTGTCGTTGGCAACGGTCAGTCCGAGGGACGAAGCGAGCATTGCCGTGCCGTCACATTCACCGAGCACGGCGAGCATGCCGCCGGGATCAGCTTCCGCGGCATCTTGCATCGCCTGGCCACGGCTGGTCGCGAGGGTGAGGCCGTCTTCGGCCGTGATCGCACCGGAGGCGGCAGCGGCGGCCAGCTCACCGAGCGAATGCCCGACAATGAATTCGGATTCCGGTTCACCGGCTGCCCGCCACCCGGCGACCGAAGCGCAATAGAGGGCCGGCTGCTGGAAGGCAGTGCCATCTTTGATGCGTTCGAAAGGGTCGCTCCCAATTTGGTCGATTGCCAGCTCCAGCAGCTCGGGAGCGTGAGCCTCGACGGTGGCTCGCATGCCTTCACGCTGGCTGCCCTGTCCGGGAAAAAGAATCGCTGTGGGGGTCGTCTTGCTCACGTACCGGATAATTCACCGGGCAAGCTCGATTGTCACCCGGTTCGAGGCAACTACCCCCCGATCGGGGGAGCCGGGCGGGCGGTTCGGGGGGTCAACTGATCAGACCGTGGGCCTGGGCTGTCCTCACGGCTTCGGCGCGGTTACGCACACTGAGCTTGCGGTAAATCGCGCTGGTGTACTCCTTGACCGTGTGAGGCGAGAGGAAGAGCTTGCCAGCGATCTCCTTGTTGGTCGCGCCCGTGGCGATGAGGTCGAGCACTTCCATCTCACGATCGGTGAGTCCAAGGTTCTCTCCGGCATCGTTCTCGTTGAACACTTCGCTTCCGAGGGCGACCATACGGACGGCTTTGACCACGTCTGAGGCCCCCCAGTCCTTCGAGACGAATCCAGAAGCTCCGGCCGCCCGGGCGACGCTCGGCGAGATCCGTCCCGCCCCGGAGATCAGGAGGACTCGGGTCCGCGGCGAAACGGCACGGATCTCGGCGCAAACATCGGCCCCTGACTCGGTGCCGAGCATGAGGTCCACGAGCGCGACATCGGGCCTCAGGTTCCGTGCCGACTCGATCGCCTGCTCACTACCGGTCGCACCATCGCAACGGTCTACCCAGGACTGCCGTTCGAGCAGCAACCGGAAACCCCAGTGAACGACTTCGTGATCGTCTACAACCAGAACGCCGAATCCCGCGTCGCCCTGACTCACGGCTCCACCGGGGCGAGCAGACGGAAGTGCCAGCGTTCTTCCCTCGGTCCAAACTCGATGAGGGCGTCTTTCTGCAGGGCTTCGAGGGTGAGCAAGCGAAGACCGAGGCCGCCACCTTTTTCGCTCGGGCTGACCCGGTCGTTGATCACTTCTACCGAGAACGCACCTTCATCGATACCGACTTCGATCTCGATGCTGCCGCCGTTGGAGTGACGCTGGGCGTTTCGCAGGGCTTCGGTCAGGGCCGAGGTCGCCAGAGGTTCCAAATGAGGTGGTGTCTCGATTCCTTCCTGCCAGTTCAGGTCGATCGATTCCGACTCGGCAAACCAGATGACGAGTTCATGGAACGGTCTCGAGCCGCCGCCTTCATCTGGCGCGACCGGCCGCGCCAGTGCCGCCCGCAGTTCACCGAGCACCGCAGTGATCTCGTCGCTACAGCGCTGCTGTTCCTCTTTGGTGAGGGTGCCTTCGGATCCAAGCGCCAGCGACAGGCCGAACAGCCGCTGGACCACCTGGTCATGGATCTCGCGGATCATGCCGATGCGGGAATCGAGGCTGCGGTTGCGTTCCCGGTTCGCGGTTGACTGCTCGACCGTAGCCGCCACCGCCGCCAGACGACCGAGGGTATGCAGCCGCTGATGGTCATCTTCGGAAAGCAGATAGTCACCTCCACCCTGGTCCCCGACGATGACCCCGAACCAGGTCCCGCCGGCCGAGACCGGTGCACAGGTGATCGTGGTGATTCCGGCCATTCCCGCATACCGGGCGGGCAGTTCGAATTCGAGATTCTTCGAGACCTCGATAACCCGGTCTTCGGCCAATACCCGCTGGGCGAGCGGCATCTCGTCAAGCGTCGCTGCAACTGAGGCTATGACGTCTTTTGGCACACCGTGAGATCCGGCCGGGCGCGACACCCCGAGCGTTGAGTCGTGGAGGAACATCACCGTCCGGGTCAGGCTCGTTGTCCGGCAAACGGTCTCGCATATCCGGTCAGAAAGATGGGTAGCCCCCGCTGGCACCTCACTCTGGGCAACCAGGCCAACCAGAACGTCGAGCTCCCCTGCGTGTTCATCTGTGACTGACTTCGCGATAGCAGGTGCTACCCGCCCAACCCGCGATGGTTACTTAAGCTCAACCCCCCGGATGGGGGGGTTTGATGCAGGGAGCCGCGGGACCAGCCAGGGGTCGATTGCGAAAGCATGACGACCGGGGTTTCGACGAGTGCCGCGACAGCCGATGGTGCCCGGCGAAGAGTGCCCGCGTCCGGTGTGCCCGGGAGCTAAGGACTACCGACCCGGGAAGTTGACTACGTCGAGGTCGGTCAGGCTCTGGCGCCGGTGCTTGCCCGCCACCGAGCGGTCAAGGGGCACCGGAGTTCCCTCCCGGTCGTTGTCGATCAGGCTTTCCAGCGAAGGCATCCGCCCGTAAAGGTAGAACCTGTCGAATACGAAGGGCAGGCCGTCGGCGTCGAGGAGCGAGGGGCGGTTCATGAGCTGAAAGTGGAGGTACGGCCCGGTCGAGCTGCCCGAGTTCCCGAGCTTGCCGAGCACCTGGCCCTCCGCCACTCTCTGGCCGGGGCGCACGCGAACGCTGCCGGGCTTCAGGTGTGCGTATGCGGCGAAGACGCCCTTGTCCAGCTTGAGGATCACGTGGTTGCCGTCCGCCTCCGCCAGATCGACTGGGTCCGGATCATTCGGGATCTGATCGGCATAACGATCAACGGCAACGACAGTCTTGCCGGGACCGACGGCGACTACCGGTTCTCCGTAGTTCAAATAGCTGGCGTTCTGACTCGCGGACCCGATATGCGTGCGCTTCTTCGCATCGAGGCGGGCGGCGAAGTCGATCGCGAAACGCTGGCTGAGCCGAAGACTCCCATTGACCGGTTGAATCGCCCGTCGGTGCGGGCCGACGACCGTCGCCCATCGCGGTCCCTGGAGCGGAGCCGCGATTCGTTCGGCCGCTCGGCGTTCGATAGATACGTTCGCCGAAGTGTCGGTGATCACAGGGCCGATCGGCAGCCCCGGCGGAACGTCAACCGTGAGCCGATGCTTCACCCGTCTCGGAAGTGCCTGACGATCGACAAACGAAAGGTCGATCCACACGATTCCGACCGAGAACGGCCCGAGTTCGGTCGTCGGACCGGTACCCCATCCCATCGCCGTCTGAAGCCGGGCGCCCGACAGCCGGGAGATCCGATGGCCGACTCCGCTGAGCACGTCGAGTGAGGCGACGTTCACGGAGATTTGCGTGTTGTTGGTCAAGAGGAGCTCGTACTTGAGGTGCACCCGCCCATCGTCGCCCCGGTACCAGCGGGGCCGCGAGAGCACCCTCTGGAGCACTGGAGTGAGGGCGTCTCCCCCGTCTTTCGCGTGCTGCGAACGCTCATCGTGAGTCGGTAGTGCGACCGGGTCACTTCGGTTGGGTTCGCCGTTCTGGAGCTTTTCGGCCCCGGCACGGTCGTAAGCGCAAACCCGGGTAAACCGGGCAACGGTCGGCAGGACCGCCCGCCGCGGGTCGGATGTCGGGTCGTCAGCCTTCAGGGAAGCACTAGTCCACACGTCGGCGGCATTACCGGAGCCTGCCTCGAGGATCACCGTCGGCGTGCCGCGGCCACGACATTCCATGTAGAGCTGCCGGCCGCCCTTGATCTCAACCAGGCCGGCGAAATAACCCCTCGCGGGGGTCGGCTTCGCCGCCTCGGCGGGCATGGCAGGGACGAGGATCGCGAAGACAGCGATGGTCGCGCCTGCGACGAGCCGAGCCAGGTGAGAGTTGACCGCAAATCCCTGATCACGGCCCGGCAGAACCGTTACTCGGTTCCGGTCGCTTTGGTTGGACTCACCCTCACCGCCCGGACCGGGGCCGAGCGGGTCAGGATTTCCCACCGTGGCAAGGAGGTGGTTTCGAGCTGAATTTCAGGGCCCCCGGGGGCCCTGAAAGAACCAATGCGTCATCACCAAGCAATCAAAGAAACCGGCGTGAGGTGGGGCAACTTGAAACGATCACACCGGGGCCAGTGCACGTTATCGCTCCCATTTTGATTGACAATTCGGTCGCCATCCCCGCGACCCCTCTCGTCGAGGCCTTCCCGACGCGTGATCAGCATACCCGGACAAAGTGCCAACCGCGATCAAGGTGTCCACCGCTTCCGAACCGGTTGATCGGTCTCAGGCGAGAAGGCGGGACTGGCCGCCTCAGCGGCCGCGGGTCCTCATGACGAAGACTCGCGTCTTCTTCCACCTGCTGCTGGACTCGACAGACCCCGGGGAATCAGGTAGCCGGGGTCAGGATCTTTTATACATGTTGCATGTGAGAAACTCGACCGATGGATCCGCGCGCTTCGACTCAACGAACCCGGTGTTCTGGCCGGCCACGACCGCGAAATCCGGGCGATCTCCGCCCCACCGATGTGGTCGGTGCCTTCTTTCTCGCTGGCGCTTTCTTTCTCGTCGCAGCCGCCATCTGCGCAATCTGGCAGACCGTTGACCCCTGGATTTGGGGCCGTTGGCTGTCACTTCACCTGGCTTTCGTGGGTGGCGTCTCCCAGTTGGTCCTGGGTGCCAGCCAGTTCTTCGCCGGTGCTTTTCTGGCAACCGATCCGCCCCCGCGATCCCTGGTTCGCGCCCAGTTGATCCTCTGGAACCTGGGCACCATAGCCCTTGCAGTCGCCGTTCCGACGGGGGCTTCGTTTCTGCTCTGGGGAGCAGTCGCCTTCCTGGTCAGCGGACTTGGTCTTTGGCTTCTCGCCGTTTCGACAATGCGCCGGCGGTCTCTGAGCAATGCTCCCTGGGCGACTCGCTGGTATCTGACCTGCGTCGGGTTCTTCGCAGCCGGGATGATCGTCGGCTCGCTGATCGCCGATGGTGTGATCTGGACGCACGGCTTCCTGCTCGGGGCCCATATGACTCTGAACCTCGCTGGCTTCTTCGGCACCGCAATCGTCGGCACCCTTCACACCTTCTATCCGTCATTGACTCAGACTCAGCTCCGCTTCCCGCGGCTCCAGAGTCTTTCGTTCAGTACCTGGACATTTGGCGTTTCGGCGCTTGCGGTCGGCTATGCCTGGTCGCTTGACGGCCTTGCCGTCACTGGCTGGATAGCGCTTTCGGCCGGTGCGGTGTTGATGCTCGTCAATCTGATCGACTGTCGTCGGCGAGCCGCCGGCGAACTTTCCCTGGCCGCGCGGGTCGTTGGTGCCGCTCAGCCGTTCCTGCTGGCCGGACTCATCCTGATCTCGGCGACCGCGATTATTGACGGTCCCGCCCTGGCGTTTTCCGGCTCGACCAGGATCGCCGCCGGAACCCTCCTGGTGGTGGGTTGGATCGGTCTCACGGTGGTCGGCTCGCTGTTACATCTACTGGCAGTCGTTGTACGGGTTCGCAGGTTCAGCGAACCAATGCCCAAGGCCCGACCTCGCAGCGATTCAGTGGTGGCCGCATTCGCAGTGGGCAGCGTGGCCTTTCTGGCGGTTAGCCAACTCGCCGGACCGGACGATCTTGATCAGATCGCCCGGATCGCCGTGCTGGCACTTTACGCCTACCTGGGAGCAAGAGTGGCGGTATTAGCCAGCCGGGTACTCCGGAGGGCTCGTCCCAACATCTGATCGCCGGCCAACCGATGTTGGGTCATCGGCGCCAGTACCGCCAGAGCCGGGGCCGCCGCGGCAAGTGGCGAAAGGCCGGACCATCGCTTGGACCAGACAGAGCCCCGAATCAACTTTTACACATAAGAAGTGTGAATAAGTTAGGCTTGGGCCAAAATGGGCAACGATCGAATCTGAGGACGGTGAAGAAGTGAGCATCAGCTGCCTCCAACTTGGGGAAGCAGTCCGGCACCAGTTGCCCGGCAGTCCGATTGCCGAAGTCTTGATCGGTGACGTCCCAGGACGCCAGATCGGTTTGGTACAGCTCATCGTGCCGGCCGGTGATCCGGACTTGCGAGAGCAGCCTCCGGTGGCGGTGAGTTGATCCTCTCGAGTACGAGCCCGGGGCTGGTCTTCGTCGCTTTGCTGGGTGCCTGTATATGGATCGGCGGATTCGTGACGATAGTCGTGGTCGCCCGCGTCGCCGCGCAGCAACTCGAGCCACCGGTTCGGGTCGCGTTCTTCCGTGCTTTCGGCCGGCGCTTCCTGCTGGTTGGCGCTCCGGCCCTGACCGCTGCGCTGGCCGCCGGCGGCGTACTGCTGTCGGAGCGTCCCTGGGACGGAACGGCGCTGGCGGCGACGATAGTCGGCGTTCTACTGGTCCTTTCCCTGATCGCCGGCGTGGTCCAGGCGCGGGGCATGACCCGGCTGCGGACTCGCGTCCTCAGCGAGCCAGACAACGAAACCCTGGCACCACGCGTACGACGTGGCTCGGTCGTGGCCGCATCGCTACGGGCCGCGATCGGTCTGCTCAGTATCGGGCTACTGGCTCTTGCCGCGGTGCTCGCCACTTGAGACCTTCAAAAGCCGTCCTTCAGGCGTCGGGCTGGCCGTCCGTTTCGGCCCGTTCGATGTCACTACCCAGCTGCTCCAGCCGGGCGGCGTCCAGACTTGACTCGATGCGCGGAAAAAGCTGACGCTCCTCGAACCTGACGTGATCAGCCAGAACGGTTCCCAGTTGATGCAGATCGTCGATTGAGGCATCACCGGAAAGCACCCGGAGCGCCCGCCGGCGAATGTCCAGATGCTCGTCGAAGACCCGGGCGACGTCGGGATCGGCCGAAGGGCCGGGCAGATCCGACCCCGGCAGGAGTACTTCTTCTTCTATTCGAAAGTGGAGGGCGCCCTCGTCATTCCAGAAATCGGCGAACTTTCTGGCCGTGGGCTCGACCTCGGTGGCATCCCTCATGAGCTTGGCAACGAAGAGTGCATGGTGATGCTCATGGGAAAGTGAGATAAGTGCTTGAGAACGCTTCATGGCCCGACTATCGAGGATTGATGATTATTTGTAGAAATTGGCATTGATCTCGATGTACTCCTGCCATTCCGGCGGCACGCTGTCCTCCGCGGTGATCGCATCGACCGGGCAGGCCTCGACACAGGCATCGCAATCGATGCACTCGTCGGGATCGATGTAGAGCTGCTTCTCCGCCTCGAAGTTCGGTTCGTCCGGGGTCGGGTGGATACAGTCGACCGGACATACCTCGACGCAGGAAACGTCCTTTGTTCCGATGCATGGTTCGTTGATTACGTAAGTCACCACGACCCTTTCCAGGTTTATCTACTGACCATGTGTAAAGTATCAAGACGAGCCGGTGACCGGCTACGCCGCTTTGGGAAACTCGGTAAACATGGACATCGCCGCAGAAGGAAATACAGTGCTCGCTCAGCCCACCAGGGCCCGGCTGTTCAGCCTGCTTTCCGAGCTGAGGCGAGCCGCCGCCACGGACGAGTTGGCGCAACGCCTTCGCCTGCACCCCAACGGAGTCAGAAAACATCTGGAGCGATTGCGCGACGCTGGCTTGGTCATCAGCGAACGCGAGCGCCGGAGCCGCGGGCGGCCACGCGATCTCTGGTCGATCAACCCCGAGGCCAAGCCGGGAGGACACCGGCCGACCGCGTACTCGGAACTCAGCCAGTGGCTCACCCGGATCATCGAACGTGGACGGCTGGATCCGGAAGCGATCGAAGCAGGTGGCCATCAGATTGGTCTTCAGCTGACCCAGAACGGCGGCAACGGGATGGATCCCGAGATTCGCTTTCACGACGCTCTCGCGGCGATGGGTTTCCAGCCCAGCCGTGAACCCGGGCCTGACGGAACGCTCACCTACTGCCTCAACAACTGTCCGTACCGCGATGCCGTGCAAGAACGCCAACCATTGATCTGCGGGCTTCACCGGGGAATCACCAGTGGTCTCATCGCCGCGATCGACCCGGAGACAGAGATGACCGGATTCGAGGTCAAGGATCCTGAGAACGCCGGATGTCTGATCACCGTGGACGGACCCCTGGCTGCGGCGGCTCGCTGAAGGCAGGCCCGGGCTCGCAGCCCGGTGCCCTGGCACCCGTTTCATTCACTGTCCGGAGGCCAGCTATCAAGCTGTTTCGTAAAGTCAGGTGGATCGAAGACAACCATCAGCCTGGCATCGCGTTCCCCCGGGTTGACGAGCGACACCCCATGTCCGCCTCCTCTTATTATTTACACAGACTGTGTAAATACTAATCACACCAGGCACCGCAAGTCGCGGGGCCTCCTGTCAGTGCGAGGTCGGCCGATCCTGGATCAGGTCGATCGCATGGGCAAGTATCGGCTCCAGGACGGGGGCTGACTCATCAATGCTTCCGGGACTCCCCGGGAGGTTGATGATCAGGCAGCTCCCCCGGACCCCGGCGACACCCCGCGAGAGCGGCCAGTGGTCCGTGTGGGCTGCGGCCGCACCTCGTATGGCCTCGGCGATGCCGGGTGCCGCCCGGTCGATCACCGACAAGGTCGCCTCCGGGGTCTGGTCAGAAGGCGCGAAGCCCGTTCCCCCGCTGGTCAGGATCAGGTCGGCTTCGCCCTCGTAAGACCAGTGGAGGAGGCGCTGGGCGATCAGCTCGCGGTCATCGGCGATCAGTTCCCGGGATATCACCTCAGCTCCGATCGAATCGGCAAGTGCTGCAAGCCGCTCTCCGCTCAGATCGGGCTCGGCGCCACCGCCCTCGTTCTGGGCCCGTGAAGTACTGACCGTGATGAGCACGGCCCGGATCAATTGCCGGAATCTCCTGTGGCCGATTCAGATTCGTCGCCGAGCCGCCAGTGACCGCTGCGGCCACCGGACTTCTCGATCAGCACGATCTCACCGATCCTCACCCCGCGCTCGATTCCCTTGACCATGTCGTAGATGGTCAGGGCTGCGACCGAGCAGGCCGTCAATGCTTCCATCTCGACGCCGGTTCGATCGCTTGTGCGGGCCTCGGAGATCAGTTCGACGACCCCCGCTTCAGCGTCCACCGTAACGCTGACGTCGACGAAAGTCAGCGAAAGGGGATGGGCGAGCGGGATCAGCTCGGAGGTCCTCTTGGCCGCCTGAATGCCGGCGATGCGGGCCGCCCCGGTGACTTCGCCCTTCGGCCCCTGCCCAGACTCGACCGCGGCCGCAGTGGCGGGCTCGACGAACAACCTCGCCCTGGCCACAGCCCGACGTTCGGAAACAACCTTGTCGCCGACGTCGACCATGCGGGCGCGACCTTCCTCGTCGATGTGCGTCAGCTTCGGTTCCTTCATTTCTTCTGCCCTCCCGGGTTGCCTTGGACTTCTGCTTGGTCGACCTCGGGAAGCAGACCTTCGACACGGTGGCCCACCCCGTCGGTTCCCACTTCGATCTTCCATACCGGTGCTTCGGCCTTGATCCTGTCAATGGCCTCTCGTGCACCCGCAAAGGCCTCCCCTCGGTGAGGTGAAGAAACGGCGACGATCACGGATGGCTCGCCAAGGGCGACCGGACCCGTGCGATGTTCCGCAATCGCCCCGGTCAGGCCGAAGCGCTTCGAGCAGTCGACCAGTATCGCGACGATCCGTTCTTCGGCCATCTCGACGTACGCCTCGTATTCAAGCCTTGGGACCTCGCGGGTTACTCCCTGGAAGATGACAACCGCCCCGGCAGCGGGATCGCCGGCGTCAGCGGCGATCGATTTCAGATCGAGCGGCTGGTCCGTCACCCGGGCCCGAATCCCGCTGCCGCCGCTGATCGGCGGGACCAGCGCGATCTCGTCGCCTTCGTTCAGCACCCGTTGATCGTCAGCATAGGCCGAGTTGACGGCGACCCGCACGGGCAGGCGTTCAAGCAGTTCACCGAGAGCCGAGCCGTCTCGAAGCGTGTCGAGAAGTACGGCGGTGGTCGACCCCGGCTCGAGTTCCACCTCGGTCGAATCGGATCCGGCCGCTTCACGCAGACCGGCAAACAGGCGGACTTTGAGAAGCATCAGGCCATGTTATCCGCGCCGAGCGGAACGGTCTCCACGACGTCGCCCGCTGCCGCTTGGCCCGACCCGGCCGGAACGAGGGCGAACCTCTGGGCACCTCGCAGCGAGAGGAAGTCGTGGGAGCCGAGCTGCGGAAGCGGCAGCAGATCTCCGTCCGGATGATCAGCCGTGATCAGACAGGGCACCGCCCGCATTCGTCCGGACAGCCGCCCGACCGGTGCCGCCAGCCGGCCGGTGATTCGTGCAGGTTCACCGGCCTCGCCGGAAAGCACGCGGAGTAGCGGAAACGCCAGCAGCCTGAACACCACCAGCGCGGAGACCGGATTGCCCGGCAGGCCGAGCACCCGCGAGTCTCCCCTGGTCCCGTACCAGGCGGGCCGGCCCGGCTTCAGGGCAATTCCCCAGAACCGCTGCTCAATGCCCAGTTCGGCCAGGGCGGGCTTCACGTGGTCATGTTTGCCGACCGAAACTCCGCCACAGATGACCGTGATGTCGGAGTCGAGCGCCCGCTCGAGCGCCTCGATCGTGGCCCCTCGACGGTCGGGAACCGATTCCGTGCAGACAACTTCCCCACCGGCTTCCCGGATCATCGCCGAGATGACCGGAGAGTTCGAGTTCCAGATCTGCCCCGGCCCGAGCTCGGCGCCCGGCTCCACCAGCTCGTCGCCGCTGGTCAGCAGCGCAACCCGTGGCCGACGGTGGCAGCTGACCAGGCCGCAGCCCGCGGTGGCAAGCACGCCCAGCTCCACGGGCCCGAGCCGCCTGCCACGCTCGATGACCTCGTCACCGGCCCGAGCCACCTCGGCACGCCGGCGAATGTCATGCCCGGGCTCGACTCCCTGACTCACGCTGATGCCGCCGGCCGCTGCGGCCACATCCTCGACCCGAACGATCGCGTCGGCCCCTTCCGGGACCATGGCGCCGGTCGAGATTCCGGTCGCCTCACCCGAGCCGAGACATCCGGTCCAGGGCAGGCCCGCCCTCGACTCACCCACCACCGCCAGCTCCACCGGCGCATCGGCAGTCGCGCTGCCCACATCCCCCGCCCGCACGGCAAAGCCGTCCATGGCCGAATTGTCGAAACCGGGAAAGTCCACTTCGGCGGCCACTGCGCCGGCCGTGACCCGCCCCGGCGCATCGTGAAGATCGACCGGCTCGGACTCAAGTGGCAAGACCCCGGCCAGCATCCTTGAGCGGGCGCTGTCCACTTCGAGCAGCGGACTCCGTTCGATCGGCTCGGGCCCACTGCTCATGATGCGAGACTTGCCGGGTGGATCAGCGAAGCCCACGTGAAGCCGACCAAAGCCCCGTCCGCGAAGTCGCCGCGGCGGTGCTGGCCGGCGGAGCGGCGAGCAGGATGGACGGTGAAAAAGCTGAAGCCCTCCTGGCTGGCCGGCCACTGGTGGAGTACCCGGTCATGGCGCTCGCCCGGGCCGGGCTCAGGCCGTTCCTGGTAACCAAGGCCGACCACCCCCTCAGTATCGAAGGAGTGGACACCGTGATCGAACCGTCGGAGCCGCGGCATCCTCTGCTCGGCATCGCCACCGCGCTGCGAGCGGCCGACGGGGTAGGCGTGCTTGTCGTGGCATGCGACCTGCCGCTGCTTCCGGCAGACCTGCTCGTATGGCTGAGCGGAATTGAAGGCGATGCAGTGGTGCCCCGCGTCGGCGGGTACCTGCAGCCTCTGGCCGCCCTCTATGGCCCTGAATGTCTGGACGCAATCGAAGCCGGACTGAAGGCAGGGCGATCCGTTACAGCCACGGTCCTCGACCTTGGACCGGTCATGGTCGAAGAGCAGGACCTGACCCGGTTTGGTGATCCCGAGGTCAACTTCCACAACGTCAACACGCCAGCCGATCTCGCCTGGGCCGAGAGACATCTCACGGGCAGGTAGAAACCTCTTGCGGTCAGCCACCGATACGACCGGCGATCTCGATCAGTTCGTCAGTGGAAAGGTCACTCCGGCCCGCGAGCCAGCAGGCGATCGGCGCCGCAGTACGAGCCGAGGCATGCGCGGCAACGCCCGCGAGGTCCAGCAGCTTCTCTACCTCCGAATCACTCGGTGGATCGAGACCGAGTTCTTCCGCAAACCGCCTGGTCCATTCTTCCGGGTCCATTTGTTCCTTTCATGATGGTCGAGCGAAGTGGAAATGCGACCTCTGTCAATGACCAGCGTGGACTCGGCCAGGAGCTCTGCCTCCTGACGCGAGTGAGTCACCAGCAGCACCGGCACCCCCGCCTCTGACAGCACCTGCTCAAGCACCGGCAGGGCCTGATCACGGGTTTCGGGATCCAGAGCCGCCAGCGGCTCGTCAAGGAGAAAGACCGCGGGGTCGACAGCCAGAGCTCGGGCGAGGGCAACCCGCTGCCTCTCCCCTCCGGACATTTCCGCCGGCCTGACAGCGCTGAGTTCGCCGATACCCAGCCGCTCGAGGAGGTTGGCAGCACGCCGGCTACGTTCAGCCTTGTTGCCGCCGCGCATGCCATACCTGACATTGGCCACCGCGTTGAGGTGGGGGAAGAGCGCGTAGTCCTGTGGCACGTATCCGCAGCGCCTCTCTTCAGGAGCGCGGTCGATGCCGGCCTCCGAGTCGAACGCCGTTTCCCCGCCGATGCCGATCCTGCCGGAGTCCGGCCTGATCAGACCAGCGACGGCCCTGAGCACGGAGGTCTTGCCCGCGCCCGATGGCCCGACGACGGCGAGCCGGCGACCGGCCTCGAGTTTGAAGCCGACATCGAGAAGGAAATCGCGCCGGCTCACCTGGATCGAGACCTCAAGGCTTTTCGCACTGCCGCTCACAGCCCCCTGCCTTCCATGGCGCGGTCTCCGCCGGTCAGCTTGACCGCAGCGAGGAGGGCCACGGAGACGGCGATCAGGACGACCGAAAGCGCGATCGCCTGATTGAAGCCATCCGGCTCGCTGAAGCGGGCAAAGATCGCCAGTGGTGCCGTTTCGGTGACCGCCGCCAATGAGCCGGCGAAGAGCAGAGTCGCGCCAAACTCGCCGAGAGCCCGGCCCCAGGCAAGGGCGACACCCGACGCCAGGCCAGGCCGGGCCACCGGTATCGCGACTTTGAGAAAGGTACGAAACGGACCCGAGCCGAGTGTGCGTGAGGCGTCGACCAGGCCCGGGTCGAGTGCGGCGAAGACGGCAATCGCCTGCCGTAGGAAGAAGGGCGACGCGACAAAGACAAGGGCGACCACCACTCCGGCGGTCTCGAAGACCAGTTCGACACCGAGGTCGCTCAGAGCAGGTCCGAAGAGGCCCTGCGGGCCAAAGGCGGCGAGCAGGGCGATGCCGGCCACGATCGGCGGCATGACAAGGGGCAGCTCTATCGCCGTCAGCACCATGGACCTGCCGCGGAACGAGCGCATCGCAAGGTAGTAGGCGGCCGGAGTGCCGACCAGTACGACGATCAGCATGGCGGCCGTGGTCGTCTCGAGGCTGAGGATCAATGCCTCCCGGTTGGCAGGCTGCCCGAGGGAGTCGATGATGCTACCGGGGTCGGTGCTGGTCAGGATAGCCACCAGTGGCGCAATCAGAAACAGCATCGTCACCAGCGTCGCGATGAATGCGACGGCACCGAACCAGCGATGTCGGGAAGTGAAGATGCTCACGGTGGCGGGGCCGGGAATCCGGCGTCTCTCAGCGTAGCCGCCCCGGCACCCTCGAGAAGACCACTGATGTATTCGCGAGACGCCTCAGGCTGGTCCGAGTCAGCAACCACCGCAGCCGAATATGCGATGCCAGGCTGCAGCCTGGCCGGGATCTCGATCGCCCGGATTTCGTTGCTCGCATCAGACACGTCCGTCGCGTAGACCAGCCCTGCATCGGCGGCGCCCTGGACCAGCTTGGCCATCATCGTCGCAGCATCGGGGTCTTCCGACTTGACGTTGGCGAGTATGTCCCGTTCGGTGCCGGCCGGAAGCCTGGCGAGGACTCTCCGGGCGTACGTGCCGATCGGTACGGAATCGTCGCCGATGACGAGCGAGACGCCTGGTTTCGCCAGATCCCCGAGTGAACCGATCGAGCTGCCCCGGGGGACTCCGATGACGACCCGGTTACCGGCGAACTCCACCGGCTTCTCCACCAGCCCGTCCTGGAAGAGCGCCCGGGGCTGCACGTTGGAAGCGGCCGCAAACACGTCAATGCCGGCCCCTTGGCTTATCTGGGCGGCAATTTGGTCGGAACCGGCGAAAGTAGTGCGGACAGGCGGCAATGATGCCGGCAATTTGTCCGAGTACTCGGTAAGTGCGGTGGTGAGGGACGAGGCCGCGCCGACGGTCAAGCTTTCTTCGTCATCGCCGGAAGAGCCGCAGCCGGCGGCCCCGGTCGCGAGCAGAAGCGCCACGAGGACGGTCGCCGGTGACCTGAACCGTCTCGATCCGATGTCCCGTGCAAACCGCGTGCCCCCGGTCGTCATCCGCCGATCGCGCTCATGGTCCGGTCGGGCTGCTGGAACCCAGCCTCGTTGATGCGATGACGAAGCTCCTTGCCACGAACGGCATTCCGAATCAGGGCCTCGATGCCGGCGTCGTCGGTTCCGTCCCGCAGCGGCCCGAGCAGGTCGGTCTCGTTCAGGGAAAAGAGGCAGGTTCGCAGCTTGCCATCGGCAGTCAGTCGCAAACGGTTGCAGTCAGAACAGAAAGGTTCCGAGACCGGGCTGATGAAGCCGACCTCTCCCTCGCCGTCGGCGAAGCGGAAGACCCGCGCCGTCGCCGAAGGCTCCCGCTCAACCTCGACAAGCGGGTGGACACCCTCGATCAGGAGGCGCAGTTCGGCCCCGGTCAGGACCTGCGAGGGATCCCAGGAACGGTCACCATCCAGTGGCATGAACTCGATGAACCTGACCTGGCAGCCGCTGGTTCTGGCGAGTTCGCAGAATCGGGGGAGCTCGACCTCGGTGAAGCCCCTGATGGCAACCGCGTTCACCTTGACCGAATTGATCCCGGGCTGCGCCATGATCGCCTCCAACCCCGTTAGAACCTGCGGCAGCGCGTCGCGTCGGGTCAGCCTGAAGAAGCGGTCCTGCTCCAGGGAATCGATCGAGACGTTGATGCGGTCGAGACCCGCTTCAGCAAGCGCTTCGGCATGGCGTTCCAGCAGGTAGCCATTGGTGGTCAGGGCCAGATCCCGGATCGTGCCGAGTCCCTTGAGACGCCCGATCAGTTGCGGCAGATCCCGCCTGACGAGGGGTTCTCCCCCCGTCAGCCGCACATCCTCGATGCCGATGGCCCCGAGAATGCCCACCAGCCGCTCGATCTCCTCGTAGGTGAGGATGCCGTCGCGCTCGATCCAGTCCAGACCTTCCGCTGGCATGCAGTACTGACAGCGGAAGTTGCAGCGGTCGGTGACCGACACACGTAAATCGCTGATCCTGCGGCCGAAGGAATCAGTAAGCAGCTCAGCCGCCATCAGCGGCTCCCGCAGTTTCTGTTCCCGCGCCGGGGCTGCCACCGGGCATGCCGCCGGCAGCCAGGCCGGCGCACAGCCAGGCGAATGCGACCAGGAAGACAAAGGCCAGAGTGAACTCGCCCGTGGCGTCCTTGACCACGCCGAGGATCAGCGGCGGGAAGAATCCGCCCAGGCCGCCGGCGGCGCCGACTATTCCGGTCGCAGCGCCTGTTGCCTTGGGGAAGTTGACCGGCACCAACTTGAACACGGCGCCGCTTCCGAGGCCGAGAAAGCCCGCCATTGTCAGGCACAAGATGGTGACCGGAACGATCGACGGGTCACTGGCCTGCCAGGACAGGCCGATCGCGTCGATGCCGACACCGAAGAACGCGATTGCCAGGACGACGTTGCCACCGATGCGATCGGAGAGCACGCCTCCGATTGGCCGAAACGCGGTCGCCAGCAGGGTGAAGCCGGCCGCACGCAAACCGGCCGAGGTGAGTGAATAGTCGAACCAGTCGGTCAGCAGCTTGGGCAAGAACAGTGCCATCGCCACGAATCCACCAAAGCTCACGAAGTAGAAAAGCGCAAGTCGCCACAGGCGCCAACCGGCCCCGAGGACATCCCTGTACCGGGTGGGCGGGGCCTTGACTCCCGGTGCTTGCCGGGCCATCGACATCCAGATGAGCGCGTAAGCGGCGATGACCGCGCCAAAGACGAGGCCGGCGACAGCTTGACTCGAAGCGTCACGAATCGCGGGTACAGAGAACGCCGCAATCGCAGTGCCGATATTTCCCACTCCATAAATCCCGAGCGCCATTCCCTGGCGCTTGGGCGGGTACCAATCAGCTACGAAGGGCACTCCGACGGCAAACGATGCGCCGGCGGCTCCGAGCAGCAACCCTGCACCGAGCAGGGCCCCGTAGGAGGATGCGAAGCCGACCAGCACCGAGGCGCCGGCCGAATAGAAGAGCATGCCGGTGAACACGACGCGCCCGCCCATGCGATCGGAGATCAAGCCGAGCGGGATCCGGAGCAGAGACCCCAGGATCACAGGGATCGAAATCATGACCGCCGTCTGCGTGTCGCTCAGGCCCAGTTGATCCTGAAGGCCGGGTGCGATCGGGGCGAGCATCCCCCACGCGGAGAAGCATAAGGCGAACGCAATTGTGGCCAGGGCCAGGTTGCGCCCTGAGCCGGGCGTGCCTTGAGGTTGCATGAACGTCTCCTATCGAGCCGCCCGGGCCTCGGGACGACGTTCCGTTGGTGGACGAGACTTGGAGCGGGATCGATAGTAGATCGGACTCCGCTTGGGGTATCCGACCGGAACGCTGAAGGCGTGCACAAGTCGGCTGAAAGGCCACAGCGCGTACAGGAACCAGACTCCGGTTACATGAATCTGGAAGATCAGGCTGACGGCTCCACCGGTCATCAGGGAAGGCTCGGGGTTCAATAGGAACAGCTGGCGGAAATAAGGCGCCACCGTCTCGCGGTACTGGACCGAGTCGCCGATGTTGGTGAGCGTCGCAAGCATCCCGGTGACGATCCCGAAAGCCAGCAATCCGAACACCGCGATATCCATATTGGTCGTTGTGACCCTGATCCGGGGAAAACGGATACGCCGGTAGACGAGTGCGCCGAACCCGAGGATTACCGCGGTGCCCGCCGATATGCCACCGATCACCGCTACGACGTGGTACATCGGGTCGGTGATGCCAACTGCCGAGGTCCAGGACTCTGGAATCAGCAAGCCCATGACATGGCCGCCAATCGCGGCAAGGACGCCCAGATGGAACAGTACGCTGCCGAAGCGCAGTGTCTTGCTTTCAAGCAGCTGGGTCGAGCGGGCATTCCACCCGTAACGGTCGGTGCGCCGACGCCAGATCAGGCCGACCACGAAGATCGTCATCGCCACGTAGGGAAGCAGTACGTAGATGATCGTCTCGCCGTTCACTTGCGACGTCCGACCATCGGCAGTGGCACGTCCCCGGGGGATGTGGGCATGACCTCCGGCGGGGCAAATGGCTCCAATCCGACCTCCTCAGTAGGCGGACCATTCGCGGCCAGTCTGCGTATGCGGGCGATCTGGCGCTTGGAGAGCCCCGGCAGCTCTTCGCGGATCACGTCGAAGAGATGTACCCACGGGCTGTCCTCTGACTTGAGGCTGTCACGGATCAGCTCGATCGCCGGACGGTGGCGCTCAAGCAGGTCCCTGCCCATTGGCTCGGGTGCCATCGCGCTGAACTCGAGCATGAACGGAAGGTAGTCCGGCAGCTCGTAATTGCCCGGGTCGAGACCGGCCTCACGGTAAGCGGACTTGATCTGAAGCAGACCCAGGCCACGCTGGCGGCTGTCGCCATGAAGGTGGTATGTGAGGTGAAGGCTGCGCTGGCGCACGAAGTCGAAGCTGTCGACGTAAGCCCGGGCGAGTTCTTCCGGTGACCTTTGCCGGTACCAGCCAAAGAAGGTCTCCAGTGACCTCTGCTGGCCGCCGCGAAGCGGGCTGACCCGCTTGAGGTTGACCTCCTTGATGGCGGCCACCGTGCCGGGTTCCGGATACTGCAGGAGCAGCGAGACCAGCTTCAGGGTGTGGACGGAATCAGGAGCCACAGCTACAGCCTCCTTCCTTGCCGCATCCACCGGGAGCGGTGGCATCGCTTTGGCCGGGTGCCGACTTCGTGAGCAGGTCGCGCACATCGAAATCACCGGAAGCCTGCATCTCGGTGATCGCCCCACCAACCGGGTCGGGAGCGTCGACTCCAGTCATGTCTCCGAGGCCGGGAGGCACCGCGGCACCGTTGGAGAAGTCGATGCCGCAGGAGCCCTGTTCGGCAAACGCCGCGGCGGAAGCCTCGCCATGCCTCTTCGGAATCACATAACGGTCGTCATAGTCGGCGATCGCGGTCATCCGGAACATGGCCTCGAGTTCGTCCGGCTCCATGCCGACATCGGTGGCGATCTCGGGGCGGGCTTCGCCATCCACGTTCACGGCGCGCATGTACTTGCGCATGGCCACGAGCCTGCCGAGTGAGCGGCGCACCGGTTCCGTGTCGCCGGCGGCGAGGATGCTGGCCAGGTAGTCGATGGGGATCCGCATTTCGTCGATCGCGGCAAACACGTCTTCGGACTCTCCGCCATCGCGGATCAACTGCTTTCCCAGCGACTCGACCGGTGACAGCGGCGGCACATACCAAACCATCGGCATCGTTCGGTATTCCGGGTGCAAGGGCAGGGCGATCCGCCACTTCTTGGCCATCATGTAAACGGGTGACTGCGCCGCCGCGTCGATCCAGTCGGAGGGAATGCCATCGCGGAGGGCCTGCTCTCTGACCTCCGGATCCTCGGGGTCGAGGAAGAGGTCGAGCTGCGCCTCAAGCAGGTCATGCTCGTCCTTCACCGAGGCCGCGGCTTCCACCCGGTCAGTGTCGATGAGTACGACACCGAGGTGGCGCAGCCGGCCGACGCAAGTCTCCGCGCAGATAGTTGGCAGACCGGCCTCGATGCGCGGAAAGCAGAAGTTGCATTTCTCGGCCTTGCCCGTGCTCCAGTTAAAGTACACCTTCTTGTAGGGGCAGCCGGACACGCAGAACCGCCAGGACCGGCAGGCCTCCTGGTCAACCAGGACGATGCCGTCCTCTTCCCGCTTGTACATGGCCCCCGAAGGGCAGGAAGCAACGCAGGAAGGATTGATGCAGTGCTCGCAGATCCGCGGCAGATACATCATGAAGGAGTCCTCGAACTCGGATCTGACCTCTTCTTCCAGCTTGCTGAAGTTCGGATCCTGCGCCGCATTCACCAGCGAGCCGGCCAGGTCGTCCTCCCAGTTGGGACCCCATTGCAGATCCAGCGCCTTTCCGGTCACCTGTGACTTCGGCGTCGCGGTCGGCTGGATGTCTCCCGCCGGGGCCGAGATCAATTTGTCGTAGTCATATGTCCACGGGTCGTAATAGTCGTCGAGGTCCGGCAGGTCCGGGTTCCAGAAAATGTTGGCCAGCTTCTTGAGCGGGCCTCCTGCCTTCAGCTTGAGTCGCCCCCGTCGGTCCAGCTTCCAGCCGCCATTCCACTTGTCCTGATCCTCGTAATCGACCGGATAGCCTCGACCCGGTTTGGTCTCGACGTTGTTGAACCAGGCGTATTCGGTGCCGCGCCGGTTGGTCCACACGTTCTTGCAGGTGACCGAACAGGTGTGGCAGCCAATGCACTTGTCGAGGTTCATGACCATGCCCATCTGGGCCCGGATCTTCATCAGTACTCGACCTCTCCCTTGCGCTTGCGAATGAGGATCAGCTGATCACGCTGTGGCCCGGTCGGACCGTAATAGTTGAAGCTCCAGGAGAGCTGGGCGTAGCCACCGATCATGTGGCTCGGCTTCATCGAGATCCTGGTCAGTGAGTTGTCGGTACCACCGCGAGTTCCGGTGACCTCGGACACCGGTACGTTTACGTGGCGGTCCTGGGAGTGGTAGAAAAGTGCCGCCCCGGACGGAACCCGTTGCGAGACGACGGCCCGACAGGAGACCGCACCATGAGTGTTGTAGACCTCGAGCCAGTCGTTGTCGTCAACCCCGATCTTCTCGGCATCGTCAACCGAGAGCCACATGACCGGACCACCACGGAACAGAGTCAGCATGTGAAGGTTGTCCTGGAACTCCGAGTGGATTGACCACTTTGAGTGCGGGGTCAGGTAGCGCACCGTGATCTCGACCGCCTCCTCAAGGTCGGGCTTGCCGCCGAGGCCAACCAGCTGACCGGCGGAAACAGGAGGTCGGTATGCAGGCAGTCCCTCGCCGAGGTCGAGCATCCATTCGTGATCCAGGTAGAGGCTCTGGCGCCCGGTCAGCGTCCTCCAGGGAATCAGGTACTCGACGTTCGACGTGAACGGCGAATAGCGGCGCTCCCGTGACTCCATGCCCGACCATTCGGCCGAGGCGATCACCTTGCGCGGCTGGATCGCGAGGTCGTGGAAGGTGATGCGCTCATCCACCCTCTCTTCGGATATACCGGCCAGCTCCTGGCCGGTGCGTGGCTCGAGGGCCTTGAAGCTCTCGACCGCGAGGCGGCCGTTGGTCGTGCCGGAGAGAGCAAGGATGACCTCGCAGGCGTCGATGTCAGTGACGATCTTTGGCCGGCCCTCCCCCACACCGTCCTTCGTCACACCATTTCGCCGACCGAGTTCCCCCACCTCGACGTCGGGCTTCCAGGAGATGCCCTTGCCGCCGGTACCAAGCTTCTCCACCAGCGGCCCGAGTGACTTCATCTTTTCGGCGACGGCGGTGTAATCGCGTTCGACGACGGTCAGCCGTGGCATCGTTTTCCCGGGCACCGGCTCGCATTCACCCTTGCGCCAGTCCCGCACCAGTCCGCCCGGCTGGGCGATCTCGTCGGGGGAATCGTGAAGCAGAGGAGTCGAGACGATGTCGGTCCTCCTGCCGAGATGCGTCTTGGCCATCTCGGAGAACTTCTCGGCGATCAGGTTGAATGTATCCCAGTCCGACTTGGCCTCCCACGGGGGCGGGATCGCAGCGTTGAAGGGGTGTACGAAGGGGTGAAGGTCGGTGCTCGAGAGGTCCTGCTTCTCGTACCAGGTGGCGGTCGGCAGAACCACGTCCGAGTAGAGGCAGGAGCCATTCATCCGGAAGTCGGCGGTCACGAACAGGTCGAGCTTGCCTTCGGGTGGCTGCTCCCGCCACTTGACGTCATGGGGGCGGTTCTCGGGTTCAGATTCGCTCGCTCTCACGCCGGCGTCAGGTACGCCGAGCAGGTGGCGCAGGAAATACTCGTGTCCCTTGCTCGATGAACCGAGCAGGTTCGCCCGCCAGAGACTCAGCACGCGCGGATAGTTGTTGGGGGCATCGGGGTCCTCGCAGGCGTAAGCGAGTTCGCCGGACTTAAGCTGGCCGACCACGTATTCGAGCGAGTCTTCCCCGGCCGCCTTCGCTTCGTCGGCGAGGTCGAGGGGATTGCGGTTGAAGGCCGGTGCGGCAGGGGTCCAGCCCATGCGGACAGCCTGCGCGTAAACATCGGCGGTGTGCTTCTTTCCCAGGGTTCCCGGGCCGGCAGGCGACGTGAATTCGTCGGCACCGAAGGTCTCGTACCGCCACTGACTGGTGGCCAGGTACCAGAACGGGGTCGCCGCCTGGTGGCGGGGCGGACGGTTCCAGTCCAGGGCGAAGGCGAGTGTCTGCCAGCCGGTCAGCGGCCTGACCTTCTCCTGGCCGACGTAGTGGGCCCAGCCGCCACCGTTGACTCCCTGGCAGCCACAGAAGAGCACCAGCGAAAGCATCGCCCGGTAAGTCTGGTCCGAGTGGAACCAGTGGTTGGTGCCGGCGCCCATGACGATCATCGAGCGGCCGTTGGTCTTCTCGGCGTTGGCCGCAAACTCGCGGGCGACCTGCTCGCAGATGCCCTTGTCGACGCCGGTCAGGACCTCCTGCCAGCCCGGGGTATGCGGCTGCGAGGCGTCGTCGTATCCGGTCGGCCATTCGCCCGGCATTCCATCGCGTTGAACCCCGTACTGGGCGAGGGCGAGGTCGAACACGGTGGTGACCAGGCGGTCGCCGATCTTCTTCACGGGAACTCCGCGGACCATCGTCGTACCACCCTCGGTTTCGCCACCGTCGAACCGGGGCAGGGTCAACTCGACCACGTCGTCGTGCATCCCGAGCATGGTCAGGGCCGGGTCGACCCCTTCGAGGTCGAGGTTCCATTTTCCCTTGCCCTCTTCGCCCCATCGGTCGCCGATCGTGCCGTTGGGAACGACGGGCTGGCCGGTGTTCGAGTCGATCAGGACGGTCTTCCAGTCGGCGTTCTCGCCTTGCTGGCCGATCTCGTCGGCGCGCAGCATCGGACCGCCGCGCCAAGTGCCGTCCCCATGGTCTTCGAGGGTGACCAGAAAGGGCATGTCGGTGTATTGCCGAGAGTACTTCTGGAAATAATCGACCTGGCGATCGACGAAGAACTCCTTGAGGATGACGTGGCCCATGGCCATCGCCAGGGCACCGTCGGTTCCGGCGGTCGCCGGCAGCCAGTTGTCGGCGAACTTGGTGGCGCCGGAATAGTCGGGTGAGACCACGATGACCTTCTGCCCTCGGTAGCGCGCCTCGGTCATGAAGTGGGCGTCCGGGGTCCGCGTCTGGGGGATGTTCGAACCCCAGAGCATCAGGTAGGAAGCGTCCCACCAGTCCGCCGATTCGGGAACGTCGGTCTGGTCGCCCCAGACCTGGGGCGAAGCGGGTGGCAAGTCGGCGTACCAGTCGTAGAAGCTGAGCGGAACCCCGCCGATCAATGACAGGAAGCGGGTGCCGGCCGAATAGGAGACCATCGACATCGCCGGGATCGGCGAAAAACCGGCGATGCGATCGGGTCCGTACTCCATGATCGTGTAGACGTGGGCGGCTGCGATCAGCTCCACCACTTCATCCCAGCTGCTTCGCATGAAGCCGCCCTTGCCGCGCCTCGACTTGTAGGCGCGTGCCTTCTCCGGGTCCTCAACCAATGAGCCCCATGCCTTAACCGGGTCACCCAGGCGCTGGCGGGCCTCCCGGTACATCGCCAGCAGCTCCCCGCGCACATAAGGGAACTTGGGTCGAAGTGGCGAGTAGACGTACCAGGAGAACGACGCGCCACGGGGGCAGCCGCGGGGTTCGTAATCCGGCGTTTCGTCTCCGTTGGACGGATAGTCGGTCTGCTGGGTCTCCCAAGTGACCAGCCCGTCCTTTACATGAATCTTCCACGAACAGGAGCCCGTGCAGTTGACACCATGGGTCGAGCGAACCACACGGTCGTGCTGCCAGCGGTCGCGGTAGGCGTGTTCCCATTCGCGGGACCGGTGCGACTGCTCGTTCCACCCATCCTCGGAGCGGTCGGGTGAGATGAAGTACTGGGCCGCGGTGAAAAGGGACTCGCGCTCAGGCACGGGATCCGCCGACGTTGCGGTTGGAGCGTGGGTGGGAATTCAAGACGACCCTCATGGGACTCCTTAAAGCTTTGAACCGCCAGCAAGTGCCACGAATATACACATTGTCTTTGTTAAAGATCAAGTCCCCCGTGAGGGGCTCTGCTCAAACCCCCGGCCGGGCTAAATCCGACCTGTGACGGGGGATATAGGCGATTTTCATGACCAAGGCTGTGGTCTGGCTCGAATCGATTGACCAGCCGACGACCCTCCGGGAGAACGCGCCGAGAACGGCGCAGCAGTAGACGGGGCCCTCGCGGGTCGGGTGCTCGACAATGTCGGTCAGCCAGAGCTGGTTAGGTGCAGAGCTGCTGGCATTACCGTCGCGCTTCCACATCTAACGATCGCACCGCTTGATTCGATTGTCGGACCGGCACCGTCGGCGGAAACAGCTCCATTGGCGCACCGGCCTTCTGAATCGGGGCGACTGGATTTGAACCAGCGACCTTTCGACCCCCAGTCGAATGCGCTACCAAACTGCGCCACGCCCCGTGCGTGATGGCGCACTTTATAGAGCCGGGACGTACCTGCGTTTCGGCAAGAGCGGGTGACGGGAGTCGAACCCGCCCTAGGAGCTTGGAAGGCTCCTGTGCAACCGATACACCTCACCCGCGTGGAGCTTCTTCGCCCGAGTATATGGAGGCGATTCCCATCTTGAAATGCGAGAAAACAGACTGCTCGAAAAAGCGGGGCTACTAGGATTCGAACCTAGACGAATGGTTTTGGAGACCATTATGCAGCCTTTACATCATAGCCCCGGGAGGGGCAATCCTAGCGGCGATTTTGGCGGCGTGCGGAGTTCATCAAACCCTACATTTCCATCCGGACAGAATGGGAACATGTGTTCGTGCCTGCCATCCTTTCGAATGCGAAACGAAAAGCGGTCCGCGACCTGTTGGGTCAGGGCCTGTCGGACTATGAGATTGCTCGACGAACTGGCGTGAACAGAGGCACAGTTCAGAGGTGGCGGCTTCGGGGAATCCCCTCACCGGCCATGCGCATGACAGTCGCTCCGGAGGAATGGGGCTCCGATCGATGCGCTGCCTATTCCTACCTGCTTGGCTTGTACCTGGGCGACGGTTATGTCGGGACCGGCGCGAGGACTTTCTCATTGATCGTCGCCTGCGACGGCCAATACAAGGACCTCGTCGCTGAATGTCGGTGTGTCGTGGATTTGTTTGCCTCTCGGCCGTCCGCGCTCCAGATAGTCGGCCACACCAAGGGGGTACGAGTAGTTTCTTACGGTCCGGTCTGGCCGCTGCTGTTTCCGCAACATGGCCCTGGCAAGAAACATCAACGGAAGATCGAGCTCGTCGATTGGCAGCAGGCGATCGTCGACAAATTTCCTCACCAGCTCATTCGAGGCTTGGTCCATTCGGATGGTTCACGCTGCCTGAATACGTTTTCAGTGCAACTGAAGGACGGCCCGAAGGAGTACTCGTATCCCCGGTATTTCTTCACCAATTATTCGATGGATATCCAGAAGATTTTCACTGATACTTGCGATCGATTGGGCATTCGCTGGAGTCGTTCGAACTGGCGGAACATTTCTATTTCTCACCGAGACAGCGTCGCGGAGCTGGATTCGTTCATCGGGCCCAAGTCCTGACGTCCGACGGTCATGCGAACATGTGTTCGTAAGTAATGACTCAACCACAGAAGCGGAACGACGGCTGACAAGTCGCCGTTTCCGGGTTTGACAGCCAATGGGTCACATGACACGCCGGCGCCGGGAGGACTTTCACCGAAAGGTGGAGGTGGCGCCGGTACTCAACAAACTTGGTTTAGCCAGTCGACCATTGCTTTACCGGGCTCTTGCCGTCCCTCGTCGAGCATCAGGTCGTGACCCATGCCAGGGAATTCGGAGAGCGTCGCCGAGTAGCGCCGGGCAGTGTCGCGGAGGTCGGCCGGCGGAATCAGATTGTCCTCGGGCGTTCCCAGCACGAGGACCGGAGCACGGTCGACCGGCCCGGGCGAAGGCCGGTGGAAGATGACCTGGAACTGCGCCAGTGAGGATTCGCCGCCACAGAGTTCGATGTACCCATCGGCTTCCGATTTACTCAGGGACTCGAACAGATAGTCGTACCGCATCGGGATCGACCCTCCGAGCAGGATCTTCGCGCCGTCCCCCGGGTGCTGGCGGAAGATGGAAAAGAGGGTCCTGTATCCCGACCTCGCGGCCAAGGGAGCAACCAGGACCGCCGCCCTCACCGGTACGCGGGCGATCGTGCGCTGCACCACGAGGCCGCCGAGGCTGTGACCGACGAGGATCGGCTGCCCCGGCAGAGTGGCTGCCGTCCTGATCACGTCGTCGACGTAGCTCGAGAGGGTCGCTTTCATGAGCGAGCCCTCTGATCCGGCATGTCCGCGGAGCGAGACCGCGTGGCTCGGATAGCCGGCCGCGGCGGTCATTTCCATCCAGTGCTGCCAGCACCAGGCTCCATGGGCCGCGCCGTGGACGAAGAGGATCGACGGCTTGCCGGTCTCCTGGTCCGGCTGCCGCTCGGTCACTTCCAGGACGGGTCGGCCGGCTGAAGCCATGATCAGGTCGGTCCGTTGAGGCTTTCGGAGAGTCTGGCTCGCACCGCTTCGACGATCTCGACCGGAGCCTTGTGCGGCGCTCCCGCGTCGAACGGCGGCTGCGGGTCGTATTCGATCGCAAGCTGGATCGCCTGGGCCAGTTCCGGGCCGTGGAGCAGCTCGGTGAGTCGCAGCGCCATGTCGATTCCGGACGAGACCCCGGCGGCAGTGATGACCTTGCCCTGCTCGACCACTCGGTTGGGGCTCGGCTTCGCGCCGAGCTCCTCGAGCTGTTCCATCGCCAGCCAGTGGGTCGTCGCCTCGAGCCCGTCGAGGATGCCGGCGCCGGCCAGCAGCAACGAACCGGTGCAGACCGACGTCGTGTAGAGCGACTGCTCGTGCACTGCCCTCAGCCATTCGCTGAGGCGCTCGTCGCCGATCAGGTAACGGTTGCCGGAACCGCCGGGCACCACCAGGATGTCCGGGGTCATGCAGTCCTCCCAGACACCGTCGGCCACGATCGCGGAGGCATCGAGTTCGTCCCTGGCCGGGCCGGTCTTCTGCCCCAGCCACCGAACCTCGGCCCCCGGGATCAGGTGGAGCACCGAGTAAGGGCCGACCGCGTCGAGCGCCGTGAATCCGTCGTAAATCGGTATCGCGATTTCCATTTCGATTCCAAACTATTGGTGAAACTTCAGTCAGTGCGGACGAGAGGACTCGAACCTCCACACCCTTTCGGGTACCAGGACCTAAACCTGACGCGTCTACCAGTTCCGCCACGTCCGCATCGGAGTGCCACGACGCGCATCCGCAATAGATTCTATGATCGCACTCATGGCCATTGGAGAGGCGAGACCCGGGTATGAGCTTTGGCGCCCGAACCGGGCAAAACCCGCGTCACAGACTTCGCGGTTCGCCGTGATCCTGATGCTGCTGGTCTCGACCTTCCTGATTCTGGTCGTCGTGCTCGGCGGCTGGTCGATCCTGGTCGGCGGCTCGACCTTCGGCATCATCGGCATTATCTTCGCCCTCGTCTACGTTCTGCTGGCCGTGTTGGTCTTCCGCTGGAGTCGTGGCGCGCTGACCCTGGCGATCGCCTTCGCCGTGCTTCTGGCGATCTTCTGCGCCGTCGGCGCCGGTTCCTGGTTCGCCCGGGACAAGCCCCTTTTCGACGAAGCGTCGCTGCCGACTGAACTGATCGGAATCATCGTCCTGATCCTGATCCCGGTCCAGCTGGTACTGGCGATCATCGCCTCGATCGCCTTCACCCAGGAGTGGCACGTCGAAGAGGAACGTTCGCTCAGTGACGGCTCCGCACCGCCGCGGGATGCTCCCGGCCGTGGCGGAACTCCGCTGGAGACCCGTCCAGCTCCTTCGGCATAGACTTATTCCTTCCTGCGGCGGTGGCGGAACTGGTATACGCGATGGATTCAAAATCCATTGCTCGCAAGGGCATGTGGGTTCGAATCCCACCCGCCGCATGAACCCGACAGGCCTTCGACATGACAGCCGCTGAACCAAACCTTCCCCCCACCGGAGTCGCCGGCAGCGACCTTGAAAGACAGGCCGCGAAGCGACTCGCAGACGCGCTGCGGCAGCGCGGGCGCTCGGTCTCGGTCGAGTCGGTGTCGGTCCGGATCTCCGAAGGCTCCGGCGTGGCGATCCACGCGCTGCTGGCGCTGGCCGGTGGGCTGATCGGCCTCAAGTGGCCGCTGATCGGCGCGGCAATCATTTTGATCGCCGCCTTTTCGTTTTACGCCGAGCGCAGCCTCGGACTCCCGCTGATCGGGCGTCTAGTGCCGACCCGAGCCTCCCAGAACGTGATGTCTCCCCCGCCCGGACCCGCCTGGCAACAGGACGTGGAGATCGTTCTGACCGCGGGTTATGACCTTCCGGCCTCTTACCCGACCGGCGAGTGGCTCTCCCGCCGCTTCTCGGGCCGGCTGACCACCGACCGGATCGTCCTCTGGGGTGGCATGGTGCCCGTGTTCGTCGCGGTCATGCTCGGTGCGGCAAACGTCGAGGGATCCTGGGTCAGCGCGATCCAGTTGATCGGCTCCGTGGTCCTGCTCTCGATGGTGGCCGCCCAGGTCGACCGCGGCCTGGCCACCGATGCCGAGGCCGACGAAGCCGACCTCAAAGCGACCGACAACCTGCTCGCGGTCCTCGACGAGGCAATCGACGAGTCCGACGGCGACCCCCCGATCGCGATCTGTTTCTTCGGTGCCGAAACCGGTTCGGCCCAGGGAGCCGCCGCGTTCTTCAAAGACTTCGAGGGCATCCTGCGCGCCGAGGACGCAGCTGTGATCAATTTCGTCAACGGCTCGGCGCCTGGCCCGCGGCTCACCCGCAAGGCACGTGTCCTGATCACCGCCAAAGAAGGTGACCTCGCGTCCATGAAGATGAACGACGAGATGGGCAGTGAGAGTCCGATCAAGCCGGAACCGGCGATCCTGCGGACCACCACCGCAGCGACCATCGCCCGCCGGCGCGGACTGCGATCGACCACGGTCGTCGGCAGCGGCGACGACGCGGTCGACGTCGGTCTCGATCTGATCGACAACTCGGCCCCCGTTACCGAGTGAGCGCGGCCAGCGAAAGCGCCGGGCCGCTCTGGAGCCCGTCTGCCGAGGCGATCGAGTCATCGCAGCTCACGGCTTTCACGAACTGGGTCACCGAACGCCACGGCCTCGAGTTCGGCGATTACGCCGCCCTCTGGAAATGGTCCACCGACGAGCCCGATGCCTTCTGGCGGGCGATCTGGGACTACTTCGACGTGATCTCTTCCGGAAGCTACAACTCCGCGCTCGGCAGCCTCGAGATGCCGGGCACCAAGTGGTTCGAAGGAACCGAGCTGAATTATGCCGAACACATTTTTCGCGATCGCGATCCGGAGGCAGTGGCGATCCTCGCCGCCGCCGAAACCCGTGAACTTGCGTCGACCACCTGGGGCGAGCTGCGCGGCCAGGTCGCTGCCGCCGCGGCCGGGCTGAAGGGTCTCGGGGTCGGTCCCGGGGACCGTGTCGCCGCTTACCTGCCGAACACGCCGGAGACGATCGTCGCTTTCCTCGCGACGGTAAGCCTCGGCGGGGTCTGGTCCAGCTGCTCGCCGGACTTCGGAGCCGGCGCGGTGACCGACCGCTTCGCCCAGATCGAGCCGAAGGTCCTGCTCGCGGTCGACGGCTACACCTACGGTGGCCGCGGTTTCGACCGGCGAGGCGTCGTGACCGAACTGGCGGACGCGATGCCGGGCCTCGAGCACGTGATCATCCTGCCTTACCTGGAAACGGAACCAGATATCTCGCAGATCCCCAAAGCGATGACCTGGGGCGAGCTGATCTCGAGCGGCCCCGAGGCCGAACTCGAATTCACGCGAGTGCCCTTCGACCACCCGTTGTGGGTCCTCTACTCCTCGGGCACGACGGGACTGCCGAAGGCAATCGTCCAGGGCCAGGGCGGAATCCTCCTGGAGCACCTGAAAAAGATGAACCTCCACCTCGACGCCAAAGCCGGGGACCGGGTCTTCTGGTTCACGACGACCGGCTGGATGATGTGGAACTTCCTCACCTCCTGCCTGCTGACCGACGCCGCAATCGTTCTCTACGACGGCAACCCGGGTCACCCCGACATGAGTTCTCTCTGGCAGCTCGCGGCCGACGCCGAGGTCACCTGTTTCGGCACCTCCGCCTCGTACATCTCGGCCTGCATGAAGGCCGGGGTCGAGCCCGCCGACGGGCGCGACCTCAGCCGGCTGCGCTCGATCGGTTCAACCGGCTCGCCGCTGGCACCGGAGGGGTTCGACTGGATCTACGATGCCCTGGGCGAGGACACCTGGCTGTTCTCGACCAGCGGCGGCACCGACCTATGTACCGCTTTCGTCGGCGGGGTGCCCACCCTGCCCGTCTACCGTGGCGAGCTGCAGGCGAGGGCCCTGGGTGCCGCGGTCGAATCCTGGGACGAAGACGGCAACCCGCTGACCGGCGAGGTCGGAGAGCTCGTCATCACCAAGCCGATGCCTTCGATGCCCCTTTACCTGTGGGGCGACGATGACGGCTCCCGGTATCACGACAGCTATTTCGACTTCTACCCTGGCGTGTGGCGCCACGGCGACTGGATTGAGATCACCCCCCGCGAGACGGCGATCATCTACGGCCGCTCCGATTCGACCATCAACCGCGGCGGTATCCGCATGGGCACGTCCGAGATCTACCGCGCCGTGCTGGCCGACCCGGCCATTGCCGACGCCCTCGTGGTCGACATCCCCCGGGAGGGCACCGAAGGCTGGATGCCGCTCTTCGTGGTCCTCGCCGAAGGCGCCGAACTGACCGACGACCTGAAGCAGACCGTCGCCCGCGAGATCCGCGAACGCTGCTCTCCCCGGCACGTACCGAACGAGATGATCGAGATAGGGACGATCCCCCGAACCCTTTCCGGCAAAGTTCTCGAAGTCCCGGTGAAGCGGATCCTCACCGGAACCCCGGCCGAAAAGGCCGCCAGCAAGGATTCCCTGGCCGACCCGACCAGCCTCGACTTCTTCGTCGACTACGCCAGGACCCTCAAAGAAGCCTGACCTCGCCTTGACCGCGCCAGCGTGAGTATCGATGTGATCGGGATTACAACGGGCGCCGCGATCCCGATCACTTCGCCGGTTTGGGGCCCAGCTCGCTCCGGGGGAGCCAGTCGGCTGGGGTCTCCTGATTCGCCTGGACCAGGGCTGCCAGGACCAGGGCTGCCCAGAATCCGACCACCAGGATCGCTCCGATCACGTCGCTGATGAAATGCCAGCCGGCGATGATCACGCCGAGGCCGACGGCCGTCGCGTAGACCAGGCCGAACAGGGCCGCCCAGCCGCGCCATCGTGGCGGGGCCGTGACCCAGAGTGCGAAGCCCAGCGACAGGGCGCCGGTCGTGTGGCCGCTGGGATATCCGATCCCGATCGGATAGCTGACGCCGAGCGCACCCTGTAGTCGGGGATGGGCCAGGACCAGCTTCATGATCTGGGTCGAGGCATTGGCGAGGACGAATACAGCGACGCCGGCCAGCAGGTACCAGGGGCGCTTCCAGATCAGGCCGAGGCCGACGACCAGCAGCAGCCCGAGCGCGAGGGGGCCGAAGTTGCCGCCGGCCGAGGTCGCTTCGGCCAGCCGCTCGCGGGCCGACCCGGTAGGCGCCAGCAGGTGCGCGGTCAGCGTGCTGTCGTAGTGGTTGAAGCGGGCCGAGCCGTAGAAGAACAGCGCCAGCAGCGCCACGCCGACGGCACAGGTGAAAGCGACGAAGATCAGGCGCTGGACGGCGAGGGGCATCGTCAAAACCTATTGATCGGCCCTGCGGGGCTCATAGACCCCGAGCGGCGGACCGGTTCAGTGGTGGATCAGCAGCGGTGTGCCGATCGGCATCTTCTTCCAGAGCCGCCGGATCGCGCCGTTCTTCATGCGGATGCAGCCGTGGGACGGGTTGCCGGGGATCAGTTCCGGCTCGTTGGTTCCGTGGATGCCGATGATGCCGCCACCGGGCCAGTCGCTCAGCACCGAATAGTCGCTGGTGCCGAAGGCAGCTGGTCCGTAAGGACCGCCCTGCTCGTGGACCCGGAACTTCTCGCGGATCCAGAAATGCCCCTTGGGCGTCGGGGTCGAAGGCTTGCCGACCCCCACCCGCACCCTGAGAATTCTGTTGCCGTGCCGGTAAAGGGTGGCCCGCATGGCACTCCGGTTGACGATCAGCTTCGTGTAGACAATGTTCAGCGGGCCGAGCGCGTACTCACGAACCCAGCCGACCTTACCGTTGGGCCGCATCGGGATCCTGATCTTGACCCAGTTCCTTCCGTGCCGATCAGTCCAGCGACGCAGGACGATGTACACCTCCGGAAAACGGTCTTCGGTGAGGAAGTGCGTCGAGACGATCTGATGGGAGCTCGACCGCGGCCGCCGGCGGATCGGCATGACCTTCGCCGGATGCGCCCAGCGGGTGAGCGTGTGCTCGTTCGAAATGCGAACGCTGCCCCTCAGTCCCTGGGATGCATCGGCGGGAGTCGCCACGCCGGCCAGGACGACCGCCGCGATCAACGCGGCGGTCGTCCTGGCCAGAGGCTTCATCACGTTCGGCAACCCGGTAGCCCGGACTCAGCCCGTGAAGTCCGGGAACGTCGCCGTGGGCAACACCCTCGCGCAACGCTTGAACTTGCGGGTGTCCGAATCGCGGTTGCCGTTGTTGTCGACTGCGCTGAGCCGGATCCTGTTGCCGCCACGCTTCACGCTCTTGACGTTCACCCAGGCGGAGAACTTCCGCTTTGAGCTGCGCTTGATCACTTTGCCGTCGAGGAAAACCTTGGCCGTACGAACGCCCGACGGGGCGTGGATCCGGAAGTGGGCGCGGAAGCCCTTGCTCATGCAGGGCGCACCGGGAACTCCGGGGCTGCCCTGACTGGGGTACCTCGGGATACGTGCGGTCGGACCGCCGGGAACTCCGGGACCGCCGTTGCCGCCGCCACCGCCGCCACCGCCACCACCGCCGCCGCCACCGCCGCCACCACCGCCGCCGCCGCCACCACCGGAAGCGGCGCATTCAGCGCGGGTAACCGTGTCGTTGATCAGGGTCACGGCTCCGTTCCGGGCGAGCAAACGACCCTGGACGTCAACCGCATTGCCGAGGGAGATCGACTGAAGCGCCAGGATGTTGCCCATGAAGTCCGAGCTGGTGCCGAGCGTGGCCGAGGAACCGACCTTCCAGAAGATCCGGCATGCCTGGGCGCCGTTGATCAGCCGGATGTCAGAAGCCGAAGCACTGATCAGCGTGCTCGCGGTCTTGAAGATGAAAACCGAGTCCGAGTTGCCCTGGCCGTTAAGGGTCAGGGTGCCGGTGATCCCGAAAGTTCCCGAAGCGGAGTTGTAGACGCCCGGGGTCAGGGTCTGGCCGCCGAGTTCAGTTGCGAATTTGTTCGCCGGACCCTGGCCGGCGGCATCGTTATAGGCCGTAGTCAGGTCGTCCTTGGCGATCGCGGAGGCCGCGTCGGCCTGGTGGATGACACCGTTGACCGTTCCGTCAGGAGGTCCACCGAAACCGGTGATCGCGGGCGTGGGATCAGTGCCGAGGTCGCCGTTGATCACGCTGGAGCCGGTATTGGTCACGCCGGAGCCGGCGAGCACGCCGTAAGACGCCGCCGTTCCGAGGCCGACTTTGGTCGCCGCGGTTGATGCGCCCGGCAAGACCAGCATGAAAATCAGCGCCACTCCGGCTACCGATAACGCCCCGATTCGGAGCAGTGTTTCCGATACCGATCCCGACAACCCTGAACCAACCCCACCCGACGACTTCGAACCTCTCATCACAAACCCCATTCATAGAAAACGGATTGGTGATACCGTAGCAATGATTCATGAATTTTGTTTCCATAATCCAAATATAGGTATTGACTACCCATAAATCAGACAAGAAGAGAAATCGTTCCGGTGATGAAGGGAGGATGGGACTTCCTGACCAACCATGCGCACGTGCTGCTTTGCGTTGCGCACGACCCCGGAATCCGCCTGCGCGACATCGCCGTCACGGTAGGTGTCACCGAGCGCAGCGCCCACAAGATCCTCAGTCAGCTGGTCGACGAGGGCTACGTCAACAAGGAGCGGACCGGACGCCGGAACAGCTACACGGTCCAGCACGACATGCCGCTCAAGGGTCCGCTGGACGAAGAGCAGGAGGTCGGCGAACTGCTGAACCTGCTGCTCAAGCCGGCGTAATCGGAGACCGGCGCTCGGTGAACGAGCGGTCACGGCCCTCGGCCAGGGTGAAGCGGCTGATCAGTTCCTCGCGCAGCGTCTCGGGATCGATCACGGCGTCGATCACCATCTCCGAAGCGAGGTGGAGCAGGTCGACACCCTTGGCGTATTCCTCGCGTTTCTCCTTGACAAACTGCTCGCGCTCGCCTTCGTCCTCGATCGCCTGGATCTGGTTGTAGAAGACCGCGTTGACCGCGGCTTGCGGGCCCATCACGGCGATCGAAGCATTGGTCAGGGCGATGCAGGAATCCGGCTCGAAGGCCGGGCCGGCCATCGCGTAGAGCCCGGCGCCGTAGGCCTTGCGCACTACGACCGAGATTTTCGGCACCGTGGCCTCGGAGACGGCCGAGATCATCTTGGCGCCGTGGCGGATGATGCCCTGCCTCTCGACGGCGGTGCCGATCATGAAGCCCGGTACGTCGGCAAGGAAGAGCAATGGAATGTTGAAGGCGTTGCAGGTGCTGATGAAACGCGCGGCTTTGTCCGCCGAGTCGACGAACAGCACGCCGCCCTTCTGGCGCGGCTGGTTGGCGACCACGCCGACGACCTTGCCGTCGAGCCGGCCGTAACCGACGATCAGCTCCTTGGCCCAGCGCTCGTGGACCTGGGTGAACGAATCGGCGTCGAGCAGCGAATCGAGCAGCTTGCGCATGTCGAAGATGACGTTCTCATCGATCGGGATGATCTCCGCGAGCGGCTGGCCCGACGATGGCGCCTTCGCTTCCACTACCGGCGACGTGTCCCTCCACGAAGTCGGCATGTACGACAGGTAGCGGCGACCGGTCTCGATCGCCTCTTCATCGGTCTTGACCAGGAAGTGGCCGCAGCCCGACTTCGAAGTGTGCATCTTGGCGCCACCGAGCTCCTCGAGAGAGACGGTCTCCCCGATCACCATCTCGGCCATGCGCGGTGAGCCGAGGTACATCGAGGCGTTGCCGGATCGCATGATCACGACGTCGCAGAAGGCCGGGATGTAGGCACCACCGGCGGCGCTCGGACCGAACAGCAGACAGACCTGCGGGACCCGGCCCGACATCTTGACTTCGTTGTAGAAGATCCGGCCGGCGCCGCGCCGCCCGGGGAACATCTGGACCTGTTCGGTGATCCGCGCGCCGGCCGAATCGACCAGGTAGACCATCGGGATCTCGAGCTTGATCGCCCGCTCCTGCATGCGCAGGATCTTCTCGACGGTCTTCGGGCCCCAGGACCCGGCCTTGACTGTCGGATCGTTCGCCATCAGGGCGACCGGCCGGCCTTCGACCAGAGCGGTACCGGTGACCACGCCGTCCGCCCCGAGACCCTCCTGGTCCCAGTTGGCGAGCAATGCGTCCTCGACGAAGCTGCCTTCGTCGACCAGCAGTGAGACGCGCTCACGCACGGGCAGCTTGCCCTGCTCTTCCGACTTGGCGTGGTGCCGCTCGGGCCCGCCGCCCAGGGCGGCAAGCAGCGCCGGGTCGAGATCTACTTTGGGCACCGGTCGGTCTCCCTGTCCCCGGCGGCCCTAAAGCCCGGGGTTGACCGAGACCGGCTTGTCACCGGAGTAGTCGTAGAAGCCACGACCGGACTTCTTGCCGTAGAAACCGGCGGCGACCATCTTGCGAAGGGTCGGCGGGGCGGCGAAGCGGCGCTCGCGGAACTCGTCGAACATCACGTTCGAGATCGACATCAGGGTGTCGAGGCCGACGAAGTCGGCGAGCGTCAGCGGACCCATCGGGTGGCCGGCTCCGGCCTTCATCGCCGCGTCGATCTCGTCGATCGAGCCGATTCCTTCTTCGAGCCCGCGAATGCCGTCAAGCAGGTACGGGACCAACAGGCGGTTGACGATGAAACCGGCCTTGTCCTTGGTCTCGACGGTCTGCTTCTTCAGCTTCTCGCCGTAAGCGAGACCGACGCCGATCGTCTCGGGCGAGGTGGTAACCGACTGGATGACCTCGAGCAGCGGCATGACCTGGACCGGGTTGAAGAAATGGAGGCCGAGGAACTGGGTCGGACGGGTGGTCGCGGCGGCCTGGTTGATGACCGGCAGCGACGAAGTGTTGGTCGCGAAGTAGGCCTCGGCCTTGACCACTTCATCCAGCTGCTTCCAGAGTTCGAGCTTAAGGTCGAGGTCCTCGGTGATCGCTTCGATGACCAGGTCGCAATCGGCGAAGTCGCTCAGGTCGAGGGTCGGGTTGATCCGGCCGAGGATCTCGTCGGCGGCGGACTGTTCGAGCTTGCCCTTCTCTACCGCGCGGCCGAGCTGCTTGGTGATCTTCGCGATGCCGGCGTCGAGCTTCTCCTGCGAGGACTCGGCGACGACGACGTCATAACCCGCCTGGGCGCTGACCTGGGCGATTCCGTGACCCATCAGGCCGCAACCAGCGACCCCAACCTTCTTGATCTCCATCCGGGCTTCCTCCTAATAGAAATTTCATGCCCAGCAAAGTGCTTCGGGCGGGAGAATGGGAGCCTAACGGGAACTCAGGCCTGAACGCCTGAAGCTTCGATACGACGACCCATCTCTTCGCCAAGAGCTTCGAGGCCGGTCATCGGGCGGACCATCACCGTGAGCTCGGTGATCTTGCCGTCATCGTTGAACTTCATGATGTCGACCCCTTGAAGCTGGCGTCCCTTGACGTCGGCCTCGAAGACCAGCACGGCCGTGTCACCCGTCTCGACCTGCGACAGGTAACGGAAGTTCTCGAACACCTGGGCGACGTTGCCGAGCAGGAAGCCGAGGGCATCGACCCCTTCATAAGGCTTGTGAACGAACGGACTGCGGAACACGACATCGTCCGTGAACAGGTGCCTGCCCGCCTCGAAGTCCTTTGCCTCTGCAGCCGCTTTGAATCCATCGCTTCTCATAGCCACAGCTTATCCCCGATGCCAATCTACGGGGCCGGCTTTCAGCACATGGGAGCCGAGCGGGCGGCCGAGGATCTCCTGGGCCCGCGCCGATGCCTCGAGCAGCTTCGGCAGGTCCACCCCGGTCTCGATGCCCATCTCACCGACCATCGAGATCAGGTCCTCGCTGGCGATGTTGCCGGTGGCGCCGACCGGGACCACACATCCGCCGAGTTCGCCGAAGCTCGACTCGAAGGATTCGATGCCCTGATCGAGCGCGCTCAGCACGTTGGCCAGGCCCTGGCCGCGGGTGTCGTGGAAGTGGGCGGTCAGCTCGGCCCCTTCAAAACGGGACATCGCCTCCTCGAAGAAACGGCGGACCTGAACCGGGTTGGCCATACCGGTGGTGTCACCGAATCCGATCTCGTCGCAACCGGCGGCGATCAGCCGCTCGGCGATCGCAAAGACACGATCGCGCGGCACATCCCCTTCGTAGGGGCAGCCGAAAGAGGTCGAGATCACGCCTTCGCAGCGCTTGCCGGCGTCGTGCGCCCTGGGGATTGTCTCCTCGAGGTGGGTCAGCGAGTCTTCGATCGTGCGGCGGACGTTCTTCATGTTGTGGGTCTCTGACGCTGACATGAAGAAGTTGGTCTCGTCGAAGCGATCACCCTGCTCGAGGGCAATCTCGAGCCCCCGGTTGTTCGGGATCAGCACCGAGAACGAGACGCCTTCCGGCCTCTGGATCCCGGCGAGTACCTCGTGCGCGTCGGAGAGCTGTGGGATCACGTCCGGCCGGACGAACGAAGTGATCTCGATGCGTTCCAACCCGGTCGCCGTGAGCAGGTCGATCAGTTCGATCTTGTGCGCGGTGTCGATGATCTCGGGTTCGTTCTGGAACCCGTCCCTCGGCCCGACCTCGCGGATCCGGATGCTCTCGGGGAACCCGTCGCCGAAGCCGCTCACGGTCCACCGGCCCCGTCGACCGCGATCACCCGGCGCTCGTGGATGCCGACGCCGATGATGCGCTCGCCTTCACGGACCTCGACCGCGAACCGGAGCTTGCGGCCGTCGATCACCTCGTCGAGCCGGGCCCAGGCGACGCACTCGGATCCGCCCAGTGCTCCGCTGACATGCTTTATCGAGACTTCGAAGCCGACCGTCGCCTTGCCTTCCGGCAGGCTCGGCGCAATCAGCAGCAACGCGTTCTGCTCCATCATTCCGATCATCCCGGGAGTTGACAGCACTGACGCCTCGATGGTTCCGCCGACGTCGGTGGTCAGCCTCCCATCGACGGTGAAGGGCTGCTCTCGCTCGGTTCCGATCTGATCTTCAATGGACATGAACCTAAGAATATGAACTCACCTCCGGCGGGGCTTCCGGCGCCGGGGCAGGACTAGACTCCCGGGC
Organism: Thermoleophilia bacterium; assembly: GCA_016650125.1. Lineage (GTDB taxonomy): Bacteria > Actinomycetota > Thermoleophilia > Solirubrobacterales > 70-9 > 67-14. Next base: position 29,966 of record JAENWT010000006.1, on the reverse strand, counting down.
CGTGAGCGATAACGGCGACACCCAGACAATTCCTGTAATCGGCGGCACCGGAGCTCTCGGCTCGGGACTCGCAAAGCGCTGGGCCAGGAGCGGGGCGCGAGTCATCATCGGATCCCGGGACGCCGGGCGCGCCCAGGAGGCGGCCGAGAAGATCGCCGCCGAGTCCGGAGGCGACGTCGTAGGCATGAGCAATGAAGACGCAGCCCAAGCTGCCGACATCGTTTTCCTCACTGTGCCATTCCGTAACCAGTCGGAATACATGACCAACTTGAAGGACGTGCTGAGCGCAGGCCAGATCCTGGTCGACTGCTCGGTGCCCCTTGCGGCGGCGATCAGCGGCAAAGCGACCCGGACGATCGGCATCTGGCAGGGCTCGGCCGCGCAGCAGGCGCAGGAGATGGCACCGGAAGGCGTCACCGTCGTTTCCGCACTCCACACGGTCGGCGCTCCCGGCCTGGCGAACCTCGACACCGAGCTCGGCGAAGACGTACCGATCTGTGGTGACCGGAAGGCCGACAAGGCGCGGGTCGCCAAGCTGATCGCGAGGATCGAAGGCCTGCGCCCGGTCAACGCCGGTGCGCTTGAGACTTCGAGGATCGTCGAGCAACTCACCCCGCTCCTGATTTCGATCAACATCCGATACAAGACCCACGCCGGAATCCAGTTCACCGGACTGCCGGAGGGCGACCCCTTCTCGTGAAGACGATCCTGCTCGCCGGAGGCACCGGCGGTGCCAAGCTCGCGGCCGGCATGCAGGCGGTCATCGGCTCTGACCTCACCGTGATCGCCAACACCGGCGACGACATCGAGATCCTCGGGGCACACGTTTCGCCCGACCCCGATCTCGTCACCTACTGGCTCGCGGACCAGGTCGACCAGGTCCGGGGCTGGGGCATCAAGGACGACTCCTTCCGCGTGTTCGAGCGCATGTCCCGGCTGGGCGCCCCCAACTGGTTCTCGCTCTCCGACCTCGACCTCGCCGCGTGCCTGTACCGGCGCAACTTCATCGACGAAGGCGGGCGCCAGACCGATGCCCAGCTCCAAATCGGGCGGGGCATGGGCGTCGCCGCCAACGTGCTGCCGATGTCCGACGATCCGGTGCGGACCCGAATCCTCAGCAGCGGCGAGTGGCGCGGCCTCCAGGAGTACCTGATCCTCGAAGGCGGCCAGACCGAAGTCGAGGGTGTCGAGCTGACGGGCATCGCCGAAGCCGCCCCGACCCCCGAGGTGGCCTCCGCCATCGCCGACGCCGAACTGATCGTCCTCGGACCGTCGAACCCGGTGATCAGCATCGGGCCGATCCTCGCCGTCCCCGGAATGAAAGACCTGATCACTGGTGCGGACGCCCCGGTGATCGCGGTCAGTCCTTACGTCGCCGGCAAGGTCGTCAAGGGGCCGACCGACCACTTCATGCGGGCCATCTCGCGGCCGACCACCGCAGCCGGCGTGGCCTCTCTGTACGAAGGACTGATCGACGCGATGATCTGCGACGCGGCCGATCCCGATCCCGCACCAGACTCCGTGCGCTCGTTCTCGACCGACACCCTCATGCACAGCACCGAAAGCCGCGCGACCGTGGCCCGCGCAGTGCTCAAGGTGGGCGCACAGCTGGTCGGAGAATGAAATCGGTCGCGATCGTCACGGCCAAGCGCTTCACCGCCGCCAAGCAGCGGCTGGCCGGTTCGATCGACGAAACACTGCGGCTGGCACTGGTTGAAGCGATGCTGGGCGACGTGCTCGAATCGGTCGGCCGCGCGAAGACCGTGGGGCAGGTGCTCGTGGTCACCGGAGAGGGCCGTGCCGAGGAGCTCGCCCGGGATTCCGGCGCCGAGGTGATCCACGACCCCGACGACGCCAGCCATTCCCAGGCCGCGTCGATGGGCATCAGCCGGGCCCTTGAGCTCGGCGCGCCGAGCGTGGCCCTGCTGCCGGGAGACTGTCCGCTGCTCGACCCCCGCGAGCTGGACCGCCTGCTGACCGGACTTCCGACTCCATTCGTGAGCGTCGTCCCGGACCGCCACGGAACCGGGACCAACGCCCTGGCGCTCTCGCCGCCTGATGCGATCGTCCCGGCCTTCGGAGAGGGCAGCTGCCAGCGCCATCTGGACCTGGCTCGGGCGGCAGGGATCCCCCACACAACTGAAGAATTGCCAACTCTGGCCCTTGACCTCGATACGCCGGCCGACTTCGTGGCCCTGACCACCAGGCTTGATCTGAATCAGGGCGAGGCGCCGCGCACCGCTAAGGTTCTTGGCATCTGATGGACGCACAGGGAGGGATATTGATTCAGGCAGTTCCCGGAATCCCGGAAATCGAGCCGGGGACGAACCTCGGTGTCACGATCTCTGAGCGCATCGACCTGACCGACTACGACATCATCGCCCTGTCGCAGAAAGTCGTATCCAAGGCGGAAGAGCGCATCGTCAGCCTGGATACGGTGACCCCGAGCGCCAAGGCCGAAGATCTCGCGAGCGAACTCAATAAAGACCCCGCTGTGGTCGAACTGATCCTCAGCGAAAGCACAGCGATCATCCGGAAGGATGCCGAGCGAAGCATCCTGATCGTTGAAACCGTCCACGGCTTCATTTGCGCCAATGCGGGAATCGACTCTTCCAATCTGGCTGAGTCCGGAACTGTCGCGTTGCTGCCGAAAGACTCAGACCGTTCAGCCCGGCGGATCAGGGCCGAGATCGAAGACGCGGTCGGAGTGCGGCCGGCGCTGATCATCTCCGACAGCTTCGGGCGCGCGTGGCGTCATGGGCAGTCCGAGGTCGCGATCGGCTGCGCCGGCATTGACCCGCTCGACGACTGGCGTGGTCTGCCCGACCGGTCCGGCAACAACCTCGAAGCGACGAACATCGCGGTAGTCGACCAGATGGCTGCCGCCGCCGACATCGCCCGCAGCAAGACAAGCGGCACTCCCGCCGTTCGCCTGCGAGGCCTCGAGCGTTTCGTCCAGGTCGAAGACGGCGCCGGCTGCTTCCCGCAGCTACGGAAGCCCGAAGACGACCTCTTCCGTTAGGGGGACTTTCATGCGCAAGATCGTCTACATGGGGCAAGTCTCGATCGACGGCTACTACGAGGACAGCACTGGTGACTTCAGCTGGGCCGAACCCGACGAGGAGATTCACCGATTCACGAACGACGTCATTCGACAGGCCGGAGCCTCCCTCATGGGCCGGCGCATGTACGAAACCATGGAGCCCCATTGGACCGAAGTGGCCGCGAACCGGCCGGGGCCGGACTACGCCGACGAGTTTGCCCAGGCCTGGGTGGAGACTCCGCGTTACGTCTTCTCCCGGACCCTCGATTCGGTCCCTGACGGCCTGACTCTGGTCTCCGGGGATATCGAGGCTGAAGTCAGGCGCCTGAAGGAAATGCCGGGCGGTCCGATCGACGTAGGTGGACCCGGTCTGGCCAACAGCCTCGCCGAGTTCGACCTGATCGACGAATTGCTGATGGTGGTCTTTCCGGTGGTCATCGGTGGCGGCAAGCCTTACCTCGGGCCCAACTTCGCCGGCAAGAAGTGGGCGCTCGTCGAGCAGTCGAAGTTCAGCTCGGGGGTACCGCTGATGCGATACGAGCGCGTTCGGCAGTAAGACTTTCGACCAGGTTTACCTCGGGGGCCATCCGGTCCGGGTAGCGCTGGAGGATTTCGTATGACGTGTCCCGCTGAGCGGCCTTGCGGCCAGCGCGGTGAGCAGAGTCGATCAGCTCTTCGACCTCGAGCCTGACCCCGTGCTGGGAGCCGGCCATGCGGGAGATGCTCTCCTCCATCAGTGTTCCGCCAAGGTCGTTGACGCCCCAGCGCAGGGCCTCCGTGGCTCCCTCGAGGCCCATCTTCACCCAGCTCGCCTGAAGGTTCGTGATCGAGCGTCCCAGGGCCAGGCGGAAGGCGGCGGTGTGCTTGAGGTTCTCCTCGATAGAAATCTCCTCAACGCCGTGGGTGCGTCCGAGCAGGGTATTGAAGGAGATGAAGCTGAGCGGCACGAACTCGGTGATTCCGCCGGTGCGCTCCTGGAGCGACCGGACCACTTCCATGTGACGGGCCAGCTCGCGCGGCTCTTCGATGTGCCCGAACATCACGGTCGACGTCGAGCGCAGGCCGGCGTTGTGCGAGGCCTCGATGATCTCGACCCAGCGGGCCGCCGGCAGCTTGTTTGGTGAGATCCGCTGGCGCACGCCGTCGTCGAGCACCTCGGCCGCGGTTCCCGGGGTCGAGTTCAGTCCGCATTCGATCAGGTACTCGAAGACCTCACGGGGAGGCAGGCCGGACCGCTCGCACATGTGGTTGATCTCCATCGGCGAATACGCGTGGAGGTGGATGTCCGGCGCCACCTCCTTGGCCAGCCGGAGCCAGCGCCCATAGGTCTCGAGGGTAAGGTCCGGGTGGATCCCGCCCTGCATGCAGAGTTCGGTCGCGCCGAATTCGATCGCCTCCTGGACCCGGCCGACGAACTCTTCTTCGGTCGACTCGTAAGCGTCCGGCGAGCGCTTGCCCTGACCGAAGCCACAGAAGGCGCAGCCGACCACGCAGATGTTGGTGAAGTTGATGTTGCGGTTGACGACGAAGGTGGCGGTGTCACCCGCGAGCTCGAAACGCAGCTCATCGGCGGCCACACGCATCTGCTCGATGACTTCGGGCCTGGTCTCGGCGAAAAGCGCGGTCAGCTCGTCCTCGGTCAGGGTGACCCCCTCGCGGCCCTTGGCGATCGCCTCCGGAGACAGGCCCGGGTCGAGCTGCTCGTCGCTGCGGCGGCCGGAGCCGAGGCGAGGGATGAAGCTCCAGTACTTGAGCTTGATCACGTCGAGCACACCCTGTTCCATCCACTCCGCGTTCATGTACTGCGGGTAGACGCAAAGCCGCTCGGTGAGCGCGAATCCCTGGGGAGCGAGCTCCTTCCTGACCTGATGCGGACTCGGGAAGGGGTGCTCCGGAGAGATGTGGTCGCCGTTGGCTGAGAGTCCGCCGAGGTCGGTTGCGCCGGCCTCGATGAGTTCCGACCACCAGGCGGAGAGGTTCGGCGGGACCTGGACTCCGACGCCGGGCATCAGCCGGGCGGTCTCGGTGATCAGGAACTTGAGGTCATCGATCGTGATCGGACAGGCCCAGTCCGGGATGACCACGGAATCGTCCTGCGGCGCATCTTCCGTCTCATCCCAGAGGCCGGAATCTGCCGACCAGCGGCCCTTGCCTGACCAGCGCTCGGCCGAAGCCTGGTTGGCGATGTCTGCCGGCTCCTGGCCGTAGTAACGCGGATGCGGCACGAAGTTCTGGATGATCACTTCCTGGATGTGCCCGTACCGCCGCTGCAGCCCGGCCAGGGCTTCGAGCGACTCGATCCGCTCCTCCGGCGTCTCACCGATTCCGACGAGGATGCCGGTCGTGAACGGAATCTTCAGCTTGCCCGCAGCCTCGATCGTGGCGAGACGGTGAGCCGGGTGCTTGGTCGGCGAGCCGGCGTGGACAGTCCCCATCAGCCGCTCGGAAGACGATTCGAGCATCAAGCCCTGCGAGGCGGTCACCTCGCGCAGGCGGGCGAGGTCGGACTCGTTGATCGCGCCGATGTTGGTGTGGGGAAGGATGCCGCGCTCGAGCGCTCGCTCACAGGCCCAGACCACATACCCGGTGAAATCAGTGTGCCCCCAGGACTCGAGCTTCGCCGCAACGATCGGGTTGACTTCGGGCTTCTCCCCGGTCAGGAACAGTAGTTCCTTGGCATTCCGCCGGACCGCCTCGTCGAGGCGCTTCTCGACCTCGTCCGGCGGATGGATGTGCGCCTGGTGGGTGGCAAACGCGCAGTACTTGCAATAGCACTGGCATGTCCGTGACAGAGAGATCGTGTAATTCCGGGAAAAGGTGACTCTGCGCATCTTTCCGTGGCCTACTTCATCGCTCGCACAGGTCAGATCCGCATCCGGGGGTGGGCCTCACGACCGTAAAAGGCGAGCGCAACCACGATCAACGCTCCGAGCATCGCCTGCTGCGCGGGCGGGCTGAACCCGATGCCCACCAAGAAGCTCTGAAGAACGGTCAGGATCGCCACGCCAAGCATGGTCAGTCCGTAGCCGCCTTTCCCACCTAACAGGGAGGTACCGCCTATGACGACCGCCGCGATCGTCGTGAACATGTACGGATCACCGATCGAAACTGCCCCGCCACCGCTGAAACCGACCAGTAGAATCCCGGCGGCACCTGCCAGGAACCCGCTTAGTGTGAAAACCGCGATCCAGATTCCGGCTTCCTTTACCAATGCGAGCCGGGCGGCAAGGGAGTTGCTGCCAAGCGCGTAGATGCCGCGGCCGAACCGAGTGAATCGCAGGAACCCCAGTATCCCGACGCTGATCGCCAGCCAGACAATCGTCACCGTGGGGATCCCGGTTCCGAGGAAGGAGCTGTTGAGCGAGGTCATGTCGATTAGCCAGGCGGGCGGCGGCGAATAAGAGGCGAACGTGCTCGGTCCGGATGCGGCGACGATCTGAGTGGCGCCGATGACCGCGAAACCCATACCAAGAGTCACAATCAGTGGAGGAGCATCGACCTTGTAGCTGATGAGCCCATTGGCGACACCAACCAGAGTCGCGAGCGCAAGAACCACGAGGATGGCGACCGCCGCCGAGGCTCCTTTCCCGATTAGCCAGACGAGCAAGACGTTGGCTGCGCCGATCACGAAAGGAATCGAAATATCGAGTCCGCCGATCAGAGCGCAGAGAGTCTGTCCCGCAGCCGCGATTCCGAGGAAGGAACCGAGCACGAGCATCGACTTGAGGTTGAAGCTCGAAGTGAAACCGTCAATCTGAACGCTGCCGGCAATGAGCAGCAAGACGAGCACACCAAAGCCAAGCAGTTGATTCTGGAAGCGACGGACAAACGCGCTCATAGCAAGCTCTTTCTCCTCATGTACCACGCAGCCAGAGTGCCGATCGCTAGCGCGATCAAGAGCACCATGCCATTTGAGAACTGATTGACGAAGGCGGCGGACTTGCCGAACTCGAATGTCGAAAGCACATACTGGATCAGGTAGACATCGAAGGCGGCAATCACTGAGCCCGTCATACCGCCCTTTCCGCCGAGAATGCTCGTACCACCGAGAACAAGCGCAGTGAGCGCAGTCAGCGTGTAGGCCGACCCGGTGTTCGGGTCCGCCGAAGCCAGAAGCGATGTCAGCATCAGACCTCCGACGCCGGCCAGCATGCCACCCAGGACGTATGCCCCGACCCGGACGCGGATGACCGGCACCCCACTCGAATAGGCAGTTCGCTCACAGTAACCGAGCAATCGAACGTTTCGAAAGTAGGTGGAGCGGCTGACCAGCAACCAAGCCACACACACCAGGACGAGCACCACTGCCGCAGATGGGATTCCTCCCCAGGTTCCGGTCAAGCTCAGGAGCCAGGAAGGCAATTCAGCCTGGCGAGGGCGTGGCTGGATCAGCGCAGCCAGTCCGGAAAGGACCAGGAAGCTCCCAAGCGTCACTACAACCGGCTGGAGGCGAACCGTGGCGATCACCAACCCGTTGATCAACCCAACCAGGGCGCCCACCCCGACCGCGAACGGGACGACCAAGAATGGACTGGTGACGCCGTTGGCTATCAGCCATACAAAGACGGTGACATTGGTGAAAGCCAGCAGCGGACCGATGGAAAGGTCGACTCCGGCGCGCCCCGAAATCGCTGGTGGGGTCACGGCCATCGAAGCCAAGACCAGCGGAGCGGCCACCGCGAACGCAATCGTCAGTCCTTCCGTGTTAAACAGTTCGGGCCCGCGAATCGCGGCGACGATCAGCAATGCGAACAGGAGTCCTGTTGCGGTCAGCGCGTAGTTGTTCTTTCTCCCGAAGTCTTGAAGAACGGCTTTCACGTTTCCGCCTCGATCTCATCGTCCATTGAACTTCGCAAGCTCGCGGCCACGTCGAGCCCGGTCTCTACCCCCTCCAACCCGAACATCTTGGCCAGCACTTCGTCGACTGTGCTCGAGCCGTCGAGTTCGGCGAAGATCGTACCCTCCCGAAAGACGACGATTCTGTCGCAGAGCCCGATCAGGCTCTCGATCTCGGTTGAAACGAAGACGACTCCGGTACCCCTCTCGTAGGCGAGTTCACGCAGCACCTGGTAGACGTCGCGCTTGGTCCCGATGTCGACACCCAAGGTCGGGTCGTTGAGAAGCAGGACTCGCGGCTCCATCGCCAGCCAGCGTGCCAGCAGGACTTTCTGCTGATTGCCACCGCTCAACGCCGTGATGGGTTGGCTGGACCGTCCCAGCCTGATCTTCAGCTTCTCCCGGTAGGCGGCGAAAGTGCGATTTACGCGCTTGCGGTCAATCAGGCCCGCGCGACTGAACCGCCTGTAGGCCGGTAACGCGAAGTTCTCGAGGATCGACAGGTCAGGAAAGATTCCCTCAGCCTTACGGTCTCCCGAAACATAGGCAATCTCGCTTCCCGGTTCAGCGACACTGGCCTGGTCTTGACCAGATACGAGATGGACTGCCCCACCGTGCAATGGTTTGATCTGAGCGAGAGCCCGAATCAGTTCGACCTGACCGTGACCCTCGAGTCCAGTCAATCCCACAATCTCACCTTCGTGAAGCTGCAAGGAGAATGGATCTGAGTCCTCCTCGAGTCGGGCATCCTCGACATTCAGCACCACGGGTCCCACGCGTGCTTCGTCGATCACTCGCGTATAGTCGCCAGAGATGACGCCGTCCGGTTGCCCAGTCATCAACTCCAACACGCGTTGCTCCGAGAATTCTTCACGGGTGAGCATGCCGACTGTCCTACCGTCCCGCAAGACGGTGGCGCGATCTGCCAGAACGCTGAGTTCGGCGATCCGGTGGGTCACCAGAAACACGCAGACTCCGGCGTCTCTGATTCGTTTCAGTTCTCGGACCACGGCCTTCGTAGCGTTCAGATCCAATGCCGAGGTGGATTCGTCGAGGATCAAGACCTTCGGATCACGAACCAATGCACGCGCCACGGTCACGAGCTGACGCTCACTGAGGCTCAACTGCGTACAAGGCATTTCCAGATCGATCTCGTCGGGCATGAGTCGGCCAAGAATCTCCGTGGCACGCGCCGCTTTCTCGGCGCGAGAGAGCCGCGCCCGGAAGAGGCCGTCGTACCCGACGAAGATGTTGTCCAGAACCGACGCTCCTTCCGCCACGAGCACCTCTTGGAAGACTGCCACAAGGCCAAGCTCCTGCATCTGAGCCGGACCGAACGAACCGACCGAGCCACCGAACACCAGTACTTCCCCCCGGTTCGGCCGGTGCACCCCAGCCATCAACTTGACTAAGGTGCTCTTGCCGCTGCCGTTCTCTCCGACGATCGCGTGGATCTCGCCAGCCTTGCCCTCGAGAGAGACGTCGTCGAGCGCGATGGTCTCCCCGAATCGCTTTCCGACGTCCCGCAGCTCGACCGGAAAGGGGACAGCAGCGTCCTCGACGCTGCTGTCCCCCATGCTTTTCGTCAGCGGGTCAGCCACCGATGCGAGATTCCCAGTCCTCCAGCGGAAACGGGTTCTTGAAGAATCCGTCGAGCGTTTCATCTGGCATCCAGTCCTGGCCGTCGAGCGGTAGCCAGTTGATGTCATCCTCCGAGCAATCTTCCGAGGGTAGGAGCTTGACCATCTCGTCATATGTCAGAGTCGACTGGGGCCGCGGTATCGTCTCGATCTTGGGACCCTGGCCAAGCAGAGTCCTGAGCATGACGCGGACTGCGAGGTCAACTTCTGCCTTGGGCGGCCACATCTGGTACCCCTGTTTCAACCAGTCGGGGTTGTTCTTCCAATAACACATGGGACCGATCTCGCCCCCGATCGTGATCGGAGGGATGTCGCGGCCAGTCTGCTTCAATGCCTGAAGCACTCCGGTTTCGGTCCCGGCCTGAGCGATCACGCCGTCGAGCGGCTCCGGATGAGTCCCGAGGAACTTCAGCATCTCAGCCTTGGCCACAGCCAAAGTCCACTGGCCGTTGATAGTGCCGACGACGTTGATCCCCGGAAACTCCTCAAGTGCCCGTTCGGCACCCTTCTCGAAGTCATCGGACCCCTCGGTACCCTCGATCCCGTTTACGAGCACCACATCGCCCTCTCCGCCAATCTGGGTGGCTAGTCCCTGAGCCTCCTGGTATCCGGCGAGGAAGTAGTTTACGCCCGTGAGCAACGCTTCCGGAGCGGCGACTCCTCCATCGAAGGAAAGGAATGGAACTCCCCTGTCGGAGGCATACTTGACAGATTGCTCGAGCCCCGGGGGCGGCGCGATCGTGATCAAACCATCGGCACCCCGATCCATCAACTGCTTCTGATTCTGAATCTGAGTCGGGATATCAAGATCCGACTCGGTAATCAGGACCTCATCGATCAACCCAAGCTTCTTGTACTCCGGAAGGAGCACATTGTTCAAATGGTCGACGATTGTCTCGCGCCAACTGTTACCGGCGTATACGCTGGCGTAGCCCAAGGTAAACGGAGGCTCAGCCTTCGACTTGAACGATCCAAGTGGCGATGGTCCAAGCTTGCTGGTCAGTCCTTTGTAATATGGCTGGATTTCCTTTGGAAGGGTAGGGATCGCGCCGGCGGTATTGGCCGGCAGCCCCTTTCCGACCTGGGTGGAAGCGGTTTCATTTCCATTGTCGTTTGCGTTCTCGCTGTCATTGCTTGAGCCGCACCCGGCTGCTAGCAAAGACACCGCCAATCCGATTGTGACAAGGACGCGTTTCGGCGCAAATATTCCTGACATTCCTATCTCTCTCCTAGTTCGGTAAGACAACCGAGTGTTTCGAGTATCCAACCTGTCCCGACTTGAGTCCATAGTGGAAGCGCCGAATTCCGCAACCAAGCTTCGTGAGTTAGTGAGTGGCTCTTCAGACCGCGTCTGCCGCACCCGCGGTCTGAGCAAATCACTGCGGATCATCCCGCCTTCTGCCCGGCCAGAGGCCGACCTGCGTCGCACACCGACTCCGACATACGGGCCATCCATGAACGGACCGTCAGCGGCAGGCCGCCCGCGACAGGTTCGCCGAGACCATAGACCTTCCGCCGACCAGCAAGCCCGACTGTTGCCGAAGGAGTTGGCGAACTCGCATTCTACCGGTCGTGATTATCACTGCGAACGATCTCGGGGCAGACGTACCTTGAATGACTCCGGTGACTTTGGTAGCGTGAATCTCTTAGCGTGCTAGAACTTGATCAGCTAATCGCGCAGCCTGAGTTTGGGTTGGACCTCGCTGCCGGCTCGATTTCGGAGGGGCGAACGATTGCCGGAGCCCATGTGATCGAAGTGGCCAACCCGGTTCAGTGGTTGCCAGAAGACTGGGTAGTTTTGACCAACGGTTTGCGCCTTCAGGGCAAACCGAGTGAACAGAGGAAGTTGATCAGGGAACTCACTGCCGGGGACATGACCGCGCTCGGCTTCGGTGCCGGGATCGTATTCAACGAGATCCCGCCGGCTCTCCTCGATGAAGCCCAGCGCTGCGACTTTCCTGTTCTCGAGGTTCCCTACGACACGTCGTTTCGGGACATCATCCGCTTCGTGGAGTCGTCTCTTCACAGCGACGATGTGCATGTGCTGCGGCGCACGATTTCGATGCAGCGTTGGCTCATGGGGGCACTCAGCGCTCCGTCACCCGAGGAAGAGATGGTCCGACGTCTGAGTTCCCTGCTCGATGGCACCGTGATGCTCTTTCACCCTGATGGAGAACTTGTCTGCGATGCTAGTGACGGGTCCACTCCCCCTCGCGAGGTCGTCTGGCGCACGATGTCAGAAGTATTCTCGAAGAACGCCAACCGAACCGCGCACGGGGACCCGACATATGGATCGGTCACGTCTACCCGACGCTTCGATGTGGATGCTCTCAGCTTCATCGCCACGCCCGCAATGATCCGTGATGAGGTGCGTTACTGGCTGGTCGCCGGATCTACGGAGGATCGGAAAAACCCCAAAATAGTTTCGCAGGCGATGGAGAGTGCCAGCAGCGTGCTCCAGGGAATCGCCGAGATCAACTCCGCTACGACCCGACGGCGGCGAAGCGTTCGACTGCAGCTTCTGCATGACTTGATCACGGGGGAGCCCTCCGGCTCCACCGAGCTGGCGGATCGCGCAGCAGCTTTTGGCCTCGACTTCTCTGCCCCGGTCCAGCTGCGCATCCTCGAGCCCGTCGACCTGGGCACAAGCGATACCCAAAGGTGGCTCGAAAGAGTGGATCGGCGGATCGGCCAAGTGCTGATGGCCAACAATGTTCCGCACCTCGTTGGCCGGCGGGACGGACGTGTACTAGTACTCTTGCAGACCTCCGACAAGCTCGACGATGCCGAAGAGTTGGCCGTCGAACTCGTCGACGAGGGCTCTCCCGCCAATTGCGGACTCAGCGGGCCCATGGCAACCGTCGCCGACGGACCTCGCGCCTTCACTGAGGCTCAGCTGGCGCTCCGCCATGCACGCCTCTACTCAGGTGCCACCACGGAGCCCCGCTGGGTCCGCTTCGAAGACCTCGATCTGGCCGATTGGCTCCTGGGTCAAGCAGACGTCGACAAAATTGTGGCGAAGGCATCCGAGACCATCAACCTCTTACCAACTCAGCCCGAGCTACGTCAGACGCTGGCAACGTTCTTTGCCCTCGACCTCGACGTCACCAAGACGGCCCGCCAGTTGAACCTGCACCCGAACTCGCTTCGATACCGCCTCGGACGGATCGAGAGTCTGCTCAACAAGAACCTTCATCGTCCGGCCGACGTCGCCAGCCTGTACCTTGCGCTGACTGGCTCTCACTTGGAGAGCAACGAACCGTCCTCTATCCAAGCGTCGATCGACTGAACGTCAAATTCGCCCGACCGGAAAGCCTGCTTCGAAAGTACGGCTGAATGCATTTCGACCGTGGTTGAAATTCCCTCGATGCGAAGTTCACTCAGGGCGCGCAGGCTACGGGCGATCGCCGTATCACGGTCCGGCGCCCAGACGATCAGCTTTCCCAGCATGGAATCGTAATACGGCTGGATGCGATCGCCCGTCTCGACCCCAGCCTCCCAGCGCACCCACGGCCCGGCCGGAGCAACCAGTTCGGTGATGACTCCCGGGGAAGGCAGGAAGCCTTGGGCCGGATCCTCCGCACAGATCCGCATCTCAATTGAAGCGCCTTTGAGCTCGACATCGCTCTGATCGAAACTGAGCGGTTCTCCCATCGCGACCCTCAATTGTTCGATGACCAGGTCGATGCCGGTCACCAATTCGGTCACCCCATGCTCGACCTGAATCCTTGTGTTCATCTCGATGAACATGAAACTGTCGCCCTCGACCAGGAACTCGACCGTTCCGGCCGAGGTATAGTCAGCCTCGCGGACCAAGGCCAACGCCGCCACGCCCATCTCCTGTCGCATCCCCGGCGAAAGAGCTGGAGAAGGCGCCTCCTCGATCAGCTTCTGCTTGCGCCGCTGCAGCGAGCAGTCCCGCTCAAAGAGGTGGACCGAGTTTCCATGATTGTCAGCGAGCACCTGAATCTCAACGTGGCGGGGCGACGGCAAGGCTCGCTCGAGATATACAGACGGGTTTGCGAAGTTGCTCTCGGCTTCCGCTCGGGCCTGGGGAAAAGCCGATGTGAGCTCCTCAGGATCGCTCGCGACCCGGATCCCTCGCCCACCTCCACCGCCCGTCGCCTTGACCATGACCGGAAACCCTATTTTCTCGGCAGCCGCAAGCGCGGCCTGGACATCGTCGATCCCGTCTACTCCGGCAACTACCGGAACACCGGCGGCCTCAGCGATATCGCGTCCCGAGATCTTGTCTCCCATGCGTTGAATCGCCTCCGGCGACGGCCCGACGAAGACTATGTCCTGCTGTCGGCACGCGGCAGCAAAATCCGCATTCTCGGCCAGGAATCCATATCCAGGGTGGATCGCGTCAGCTTTGCTCTCGCGGGCGGCATCGAGAATCGCGTCGATCAGCAAATAGCTCTTCTGCGCGGGAGGCGGACCGATCACGACGGCGTGGTCGGCCAGACGGACAGGCATGGCGTCCACGTCTGCCTCGGAGCAGACCACGACGCTCTCGAGTCCGAGATCGCGGCAAGCGCGGATGATCCGCACCGCGATCTCACCACGGTTCGCTATGAGAACACGTTCGATGGTCACTCGATGATCTCGACCAGAGGTTGATCAGTTTCGACCGCCGCTTCGTTCTCCACCAGGAACCGGCCGACGGTCCCGGGAACGTCGGCCCTGATCTCGTGGAAGGATTTCATGATCTCGATCATGCCGATCACATCTCCGGCCGTGATCGCGCCACCTTCCTCGGCAAAAGGCTCGGAGTTCGGATCAGGACGGCGATAGAAGATCCCTGGGATTGGCGAATTGATGGTGATCAAGATTCCTCTTTCATTCGGATTGGACGGTCCAGATCTTTCGCGCCGAGTCAGCCGACTTCAATATCCCGCTGGATCTTCATCAAGAACGTCTGTGCCTGACTACGGGCGCGCAATGCCTCATCAAGGCTGACTGCCTCGAATCGGACCCTTCCGCCCGTACGGGTTTGTCCGGCAACCGGTAGGTCAGCTCCGATCACGGTCCCGAGCGTGGCATATCCGCCAGCAGTTACGGCATCGGCCAACAGAAGAATCGGCTCGATCCCTCCTGGCACTTGGATCGAACCCAGCGGGTACGGCATATCGACGACATTGGATTGGTCATTCCCCGCCCCGAACGGTTGGTCCCGTTCGATCAACTCAAGTGGGGGCCCCTTGTAACGATATGCCGTCCTGTTGGCATCTGGAGTGATGGTCCAGGCGGTCTCCAGGAAGGTCTCAAGTGCCGTTTCGGTAAACCGGTAGCTACATAACGAGACGATGACGCGCAACACTGTTTCCTGGCCGAAGTTGGGGATCATTTGATCGCTCACCCGACGCCCCGGAGTCGCCACAGAACTCGAGCCGATTGGCAGGAGGTCCCCGGCCTCGAGAGTACGGCCTTTGAAACCACCAATCCCCGTCAACGTATAAGTGGAGCGACTGTCAAGGACGGGCTCCACGTCCACTCCGCCGGCCACGGATATATAGACGCGCGCACCAGACTTGAGTGTCTCGAAGCAGAGCAGGTCGCCTGCCTGCACCGAGAAAGACGCCCAGGTCCGAATCGGCTCACCGTTCAGAACGCAGCGGATCTCGCCACCGGTGACCGCGACTACCGTCGGCGCGCGGAACTCGAGTTCCGGCGCGATGTAAGTGGCTTCCATCGAGGCGCTGCCCGGCCGATTGTTGACGAGCATGTTTCCGACGCGATACGAAAACTTGTCCATTGCTCCGGACGGCGGGAAGCCGAGAGCATAAAAGCCATCTCGGCCCTCGTCCTGGACCGTAGTGAACAAGCCTGGTTTACGGACCAGAATCGCCATACAGACTCCTCAGCATCTCGCCGCAAACCAGCTCAGGATGACTCAGAAAATCTCCTGGCACGAATTGGAATTGGGCCTTGCGGTACTCGAAGGTTCCGGCTTCTACCTCGGACCGAATATCGTCGTACTCAGCCCGGTCTACGCGTCGAAACTTGACGATGTCGCCGGGCCTACAGAACGTCATGCTCTTGCGGAAGTCCGGCAGGGTCTGTTCCGCCTGAAAGATTGGTGCCGCCGCCATGCCGAACAGCTGATAACCGCCCGCCCCACGCACCGGGTAGAGCACCGCGCAGGCTCCCCCGTGACCAAGCGCACGCCCAGGTGTGTCGGTTCGCGGACGTACATACTTGGGGACTTCTATCTGACGGTCTCCAGACAGTTGAAAGCACCAGGGTACCGTCGGCACGAAACCGCACATCGAGACTATGTAAGGAGCTCCGCAGTGGGCCTCGATGAACTCTTCAACGGAATCAAAACCATTGATCTCCGCTGCGAATTCGAGATCGCTCTTGTCCGGAGTCTGGTGGCAATCCCGGAACCGCATCAGGGTTTCGAGAGTCCACGGATCTTCATAGAGCACCGGGAAATCAACTATACGGGTTGCCAATTGGAAGTCAGCGGCATCCCCCACGTCCTTCTCCACCCTGCGCAGCTCAGCGACCAATTCATGTGGTGCGAAGCTGTCTGGATCGAACCTCACCATATAAGACGCGTTGGCGGGACAAATGTCCACGACACCGAGCAAATCGAGCTCTTCGAGCCGGTGGCAGATCGCCATGGTCCGCATATTGACTTCGAGGCTAATACTCTCGGCGAGTTCCACGACTACGAATTCTTCGCCGCCATGCATATAACGGATGCCCGTGTCGTCGTCCTGGAATGTGGCGGTGGGGATCATGATGTGACTTCCCTGGGCACGGCCCGTATCTCATGCCCGAGCTCGATGGTTACCCGACGCAGCTCGGCCACGATGTCCGCCGCATTGGGACCGTCTCCGTGCACGGAGACGCTTTCGGCGTCGATCCGCAACGTATCGCCGGTAGACGTACGAACAGTGCCGGACTGGAGGAATAGACGCAGCTGCTCCGCTGCGTTCTCGCTGGCGACATGCTTCTTCTGCCGTTCAAGGATCAGTCGGCCTTGGTCGTCGTAAGCGAGATCCGGATAGATTTCGCCGATCACCCGAAGTCCGAGTTCGCGGGCGCGATCGCTGAAAGGATCGTCTTCCGTCGGTGAGGGCCAATAGATGAGTATCTCATTGTCGCAACTGGCAATCGCCTCGGCCACAGCATGTCCGACCTCAGGCTCACCGTAGCGCATGACATCTAGGAACGCGCCGTGCGGCTTCACGTGGTGCAACTCGCCGCCACCGAGCAGCCGAAGGGCTTCCCGTACCGCACCGACCTGATACACGACGTATGCGGCTGCGTCCTCAGGAGTGACGGCCAGCTTGCGGCGACCAAAGCCCAGTAGGTCAGGTAGGCCTGGATGGGCACCGACGGCCACGTCGTTCTCCAATGCCAGAGCGACCGTTCGCATCAGTGTCACCGGGTCGCCCGCATGAAAGCCACATGCGACATTGGCGGTCGTGATCTCGGGAAGAACAGCAGCGTCGTCGCCCATTGACCAGTTGCCGAAACTTTCGCCCAGATCGCAGTTGATATCGATCGCTCGCCTTTCCATGCGTGCATCGCATCATGACCCATCGCCAGAAGTCCGGCTACTCACGAAATCACAAAACTCAACACCGTAATTCATAGCTCCTACCATTGACTCCACTGGCGGCTAGTCGCAGAGTCAGGCCCATGACGAACGGCGTGAACACAGATTCTGAGATTCTTGGCGGAGACCATCCGCTGCTAGTTGCCGGCGAGTGGACCGCCACTGGCTCGTGGCTCGAAGTCAGAAGCCCCTATGACGACCGGCTCGTAGGACGGGTCGCCTGCGGCGATGTCGAAACCGTCGATCAAGCCGTCCGGTCGGCGCGCACCGCATTTGATCGGGGTGACTTTCCGCAGTATGAACGCGCAGCGGCGCTTGAACGAGCCTCCGAGCTGGTGGCCCAGCGCCAGGAGGAGCTAGCCGAGATCATCTCAGCCGAAGCGGCGAAACCCATGAAGCAGGCTCGCGCCGAAGCCGGCCGCACAGTCTCCACCCTGCTCTTCTCGGCAGTTGAGGCCCGGAAGCTGGCGGGAAGTGTGGTACCGATGTCTGCCAGCGCACCGGGCGACGGTCGCCTCGGGCTGATCCTTCGGGTCCCAATCGGGGTCGTCGGCGCGATCAGCCCGTTCAACTTCCCGCTGAACCTAGTCGCTCACAAGCTCGGACCGGCGATCGCGGCAGGCGATCCGGTCGTGCTGAAGCCCGCCTCATCGACTCCGATCTCGGCCCTCAAGCTCGTTGAGATCCTGCTCGAAGCCGGCGTCCCAAATGACTGGCTCCATGTCATTCCCGGCTCCGGCTCCGCGGTCGGAAACCCATTGGTCGAGCATCCGGATATTGCCGCCATCACCTTCACGGGTTCGGCTCCGGTCGGCGCGGCAATCCGTTCGAAGCTGCCTCACACACGAGTCAACCTGGAGCTTGGCTCGAATGCGCCACTCATCGTGAACGACGACGGCGACTGGGAAGCCGCGGCGCGCTTGGCCAGCATCCACAGCTTCTCCCACGCCGGCCAAAGCTGTGTCTCGGTACAGCGGATCATCATTCACAGCGCGGTTGCTGACCGTTTCATATCCGAGTTGACCGGACACGTCGAGGCACTGACGGTCGGCGATCCGAGCGATGACCAGACTGACGTGGGCCCGGTGATCGATGGCAATAACCGCGAACGGATCATGAGCTGGATCGAGGACGCGATCGGCGGCGACACCCGACTTCTTTCCGGTGGCCGAGTCAACGACGACGGAACCATTCAACCGACCTTGATCCTCGAGCCCTCCTTGGACAGCCTCGTATGGTCGGAGGAGATATTCGGACCAGTCGCCGTGATCCGGGTCGTCGAGAGCTTCGAAGAAGCAATCGAACTCGCCAACGATTCGCGCTACGGGCTTCACGCTGGTGTCTTTACGGATTCACTGGACAATGCACTCATCGCTGCCAACACGCTCGATTTTGGGGGCGTCCTGATCAATGACGTTCCGACCGTACGGGCCGACCAGCAACCATACGGAGGGGTCCGTGAATCCGGCAACACCCGCGAGGGTCCAGCTTTTGCGATTCGGGATCTGACTCAAGAAAGATTCGTCAGCTTTCGTCGGAGGGGATGACCTTCAAAAGAACTTTTCCCGAGGGAGGTGGCCGGGACGAAATCCTGGCGGCCATCGATCAGAGACCCTGAGCAACAACCTCGGACACTCAAGAGAGGAGCACCATGAAGTTTGGACTCACGTTCGGTTTCATCGTCCCACCCGATAAAGGCATCTCGGAACAACAGCCGTATCTGGATATGCTGGATTGTCTGCCACGGGCGGAAGAGCTCGGTTACACATCTGCCCATCAGACCGAGCACCACTTCCAGTTCGACGGCCACTGCCCCAGCCCCCTGGTAGGCATGATGGCTGCCGCGGCCGTCACCGAAGAGATGCGGGTCTGCACGAATGTTCTGCTCGCACCGCTCTACGCGCCGGTACGGCTCGCCGAGGACGTGGCGGTCCTCGACAACCTGAGCGACGGCCGCCTGACGCTCGGTGTCTCCCCCGGTTACGCCTCCGAAGAGTTCGCCGGCCACATGGTCCCCTACGAGGAGCGATTCCGTCGGTTCGAGGAGACGATGGACCTGCTCCAGCTCGCCTTCACCCAGGAGACGTTCGAGTTCAAGGGCGAGTTCTTCGATGTGCCGCCGACCCGGCTTTCTCCGAAACCGGTGCAGAAGCCGCATCCTCCGATCTGGTACGGCGTCTCGGGCCCGAAACTGCTTAGACGCGCCGCCAAGCGCCATTGCATCTTGGTTGCATCGCCTCGCCACACGGTTCCGGAACTCAAGGAGCATTACCGGATATACGAGGAGCATTGCGCCGAGTTCGGATTCAAACCCGACTGGCGGCCAGCCATGAAGGGCGTGTTTGTCGCCGAGACGATGGAGAAGGCGGAGGAAATCGCCGGACCCGCGGTCACCCATCTCTTCGTGAACCTCTACGGCAAGAAATCAGCCCAGGGAGAACGTCAGCTTCGAAATGATGCCGGCGACCTGATCACCGACATGGATCAGGTTGACTTCGAAACGTTCAAGAGTCGCTATCTGATCGGCGATCCGGAAACAGTTGCGGAGAAGCTGCGCGTGATGAACGACGAACTCGCGCTCGATGAGCTGACGTGCTGGATGCATCTGCCGGGAATCTCACAGCGCGACGCGACCAACTCAATGGAGCTGTTCGCCCGCGAGATCATGCCGGAGTTCGGAGCCGGCGCATGACCCCCGGACGGCGCAGAGGCCCGTTGACCATTGCCGCAATCGAAACGGTTCCTATCCGAGTACCTTTGGGCCGAAC
The DNA here is from genome assembly GCA_016650125.1 of Thermoleophilia bacterium. Taxonomy (GTDB): domain Bacteria; phylum Actinomycetota; class Thermoleophilia; order Solirubrobacterales; family 70-9; genus 67-14. The sequence continues at coordinate 10,103 of JAENWT010000006.1, read as the reverse complement.
CTACCATGGAAGCCAGTACCGGATGACCCACCGCTCTACGGTGATCACCCGTGTCCACACCGACCAGGGGATCATCGGCGAAGCGTACGCGGGCGACGAGGACGGTGCCCTATCGGAGATATGCCAGATAGTCAGTGACGAGATTGCCCCGCAGCTGCTCGGCGAGGACGCGATGCGGGTCGAGCACTGCTGGAAGCTCACCCGACCGGCCACTTTCGACATCCTTCGGGATCGGCGCCTGGGCCTGGTGGCTTGCGCCGGCGTGGACGCGGCGATCTGGGACGCAGTCGGCAAGGCCCTGGAGGTGCCTCTCTGGCTGCTTTGGGGCGGATTCCGCAACTCGCTGCCAATGATTTCGATCGGCGGCTACTACGGCACCGACACCTCGATCGAAGATGAGGTCACCGGCCTTCAGGAGAAGGGTCTGGCCGGGATGAAATTCAAGGTCGGTGGGCTTTCGCCCGCGGAGGATGCGGAGCGTGTCAGAACGGCCCGCGAAGCCGCAGGAAAGGATTTCCTGCTCGCGGTGGACGCAAACCAGGCCTGGACGCCGCCACAGGCTGTGGAATTCGCGAGGTTGTTGGCCGACCTCGATATCGCCTGGTTCGAAGAGCCTTGCCGCTGGCACAACGACGCAAGAGCGATGCGTGACGTTCGCTACCAAGCTGGATTGCCGGTCTGCGCAGGGCAGAGTGAGTACTCGGCGACCGCTTGTGTCGACCTAATGATCGCGGGGGCGATCGATGTATGCAACTTCGATGCGTCATGGTCCGGCGGCCCGACGGAATGGCGTCGCGCAGCGGCAGCCGCGGCTTGCTACGACATTCGGATGGGACATCACGAAGAGCCGCAGGTGTCGTCTCACCTGCTCAGTTCGATTCCGCACGGCACCTATGCCGAATGCTTCGATCCCGATCGCGACCCGATCTGGTGGAACCTGATCGCGAATCGACCTGAGCTTCGCGACGGAATACTCGAACTGAGCGACGCCCCGGGTCTGGGGTGGGAACTCGATGAAGACTACATACGACGCCATCGCGTGGACGTGGACTGATGACCATGGGACCGGATGTGGAAACCGAGCGCCCAATCGCCGGACTACCATTTGACGACGGCACGGACAGTCGCTACTGGCACCCCTTCGCGCCCATGGCGCGAACCCGGAGCGCCAAGCACGTCATCGACCGTGGCGAGGGCGTCTGGGTCTTCGATGAACAGGGCCGCCGGTACTTCGACGGGACATCAAGCCTCTGGTACGCAAATGTGGGACACGGGCGCACCGAGATAGCCGAGGCGGTCTACAAACAGCTTTCGAAGCTCGAGGCTTACTCGACCTTCAACGATTTCGCCAACCGGCCAGCCTTGGAGCTGGCCGAACGACTGGCCGACCTCGCCCCCGTCGAAGACGCCAAGGTCTTCCTGGTCAGCGGTGGAGGTGACGGCATCGATACTGCGGCTAAGCTTGCCCGTCGCTCTTTCGCGGAGCGAGGAGACCCCGAACGGAGATGGCTCATATCCCGGGACAACGGGTACCACGGGACGCACGGCTTCGGAACCTCGTTGGCCGGGATGGTTTCGGTCGGGGAAGGCTATGGCGATCTACTGCCAGACACCTCCCTGGTCCCGCACGATTCCATTGAGGCGCTTGAAGCTGAACTCGACCGGCTCGGGCCACGCGCCGCCGCGTTCTTTCTTGAACCAGTGATCGGCGCTGGCGGCGTGATTCCGCCTGCTCCCGGATACATCGAGAAGGCTTGGCAGGCCTGTCAACGCGCGGGAGCGCTGTTCATCGCCGACGCGGTGATCTGCGGCTTTGGTCGCCTCGGCAACTGGTTCGGAATAGAACGGTGGGATGTACTTCCGGACATGGTTGTATTCGCGAAGGCGGTGACCAGCGGCTACCAACCGCTCGGCGGGGTGCTGGTGAGCGGTGCGGTCGCTGAACCTTTCTGGCGGCCGGGCGGCCCTCCGTTCCGCCACGGACCGACCTATTCCGGTCATCCGGCCTCATGCGTCGCCGCCCTGGCCAACATCGACATTCTCGTGCAGGAAGGGCTACTCGAACATTCCCTCGAACTCGAGCAACCTCTTGCTGAGGCGCTCTCATCGCTGGTTGATCATCCGCTGATCGACCATGCCCGAGGGGGCACCGGGTTGCTCGGCGCGATCGAATTCGACCGGGAGCGCATCGACGCGGAGCCAGATACGCCGTGGCACGCATTCACCGCGATCCGAGAGCATGGAGTCTTGATCCGCCCGATGGTTTCGGCGCTCGGATTCTCCCCGCCGCTCATCTCGACCACCAGCCACATCGAACTGGTCGTGGACGCCGTGCGGAAGGGTCTTGATGATCTCCTGTAGGTACACCCAGTCAACGTGCCGCGTGCGGAAGGCGCTTCTGGCAGGAAGCTCCGGTCATCAATCTGAAAACGAAAGGAACCATGTCTCACGTCGCTGAGAGCGCAGACTTTCGTCAGGTGCCAGTCCTGGCGGATTCGATCGCAAAGAATCACGTTCGCACGGCCCTTCTGATTGCTGGCGGAGCCCTGCTGACCGCGTTGGCGGCCCAGATATCGTTCGCGGTACCGGGCTCTCCGGTTCCGATTTCAGGACAGACTCTTGCGGTCGTGCTGGTCGGTGCCTCGTTGGGATCCAGCCGCGGACTGTCGGCGATCGCCCTGTACGTAGTGATGGGCTTCTTCCTTCCGGTCTACTCAGATGGTTCGTCGGGTTTCCATCACCTGCTCGGTGCGACTGGCGGGTACATCGTCGGGTTCATGGCAGCAGCATGGGTGGTCGGTTTTCTGGCTGAGCACGGGACGGATCGCAAGGTTGCGACTGCGTTCCTCTCTTTCGTAGCCGCGCAATGCATTGTCTTCGGATTCGGACTCGTCGGCCTGAAGCTGTACTCAGGCGAGACCCTGTCCTGGGTGATCCACAACGGATTCACCATCTTCATCGTCGGAGGCCTCGTCAAGGCGGCGGTCGGTGCGGTTTTGATGCCCTCGGCATGGAAAGTCCTCCAGCTCACCAATAAGGATTCAAGATGACCGCCGGTGGCCCCCGCTTCAGAGCCGATAGCGGCAGGTGGCCGGATAATCGGATTCTTTCCTGTTCCCTTTTCGCAACCGGTCCGGGTATTTGACCAATCTCAGGAACTGCTGACCCCCGGCGAGATTCTGGTCGACTGCTCGGTACTGATCCGCCGTCGAGCGAAATCAGAAACTTTCCCACCGCGCCCCTCGGGCACAGCCCCAAAAAGTCGGGCGACCTTCGCTCGAACGGTGATAAAGGTCAGCGAAACCCTGATCGAATCATGAACGTCATCGCCGTAGTGACCGCCAAGCGTTTCACCGCCGCCAAGCAACGCATGTCGGACGGGATCCCGAAAGCAAAACGGCTCGCCTTGGTCGAGGCGATGCTCGGTGACGTACTCCAAGCGGTGACCAGTGCGCGACAGGTGACCTCAACCATCGTGGTTACCGGGGAACCGATTGCGGCTGGCTTGGCCACCGAGTTCGGGGCCGAAGTCATCCACGACCCCGAGGACGCCAGCTATTCCGGCGCCGCGACGCTCGGGGCCATCCGTGCCCGAGAACTTGGAGCAGACTCCGTGATCCTGCTGCCAGGCGATTGCCCTCTGCTCGAGCCATGCGACCTCGACCGGCTGCTGACCGGTATGCCGGAACCGCTCGTGACCGTGGTGCCCGACCGACACGGAACTGGGACGAACGCGCTCGTTATACGGCCTCCAGATGCCATCAAACCCGCCTTCGGCAAGGGCAGCTGCGAGCGTCATCTCGGTCTGGCGGGGACGGCAGGAATCCCCCACACGACCGAGCAGGTAGACCGGCTAGCGCTCGACATCGACACCCTCGCCGACATCGATGCTCTAACCAGGAAACTTGAGATGACCCGTGCGGCTGGCGAGAACCCGGCGCCACGCACCGCGGCCATACTGGGAATCTAGCCCAGCGGACGGAGCGCGGATCGGTCCGGCCAGGAGCGTGCCCGAGTGGAGCTGGCCTAGACCTCGGCAACGGAATGGCCGAGAACACCGTCGTGACCGGCCTCGAGGTGCGCGGTCCTCGTTCCCGTCAGGCTGCGGCGGGACCGGGCAGGTTGACGAGCAGGTCTGGTGGGGCCATCGGATCCGGGTAGCGCTGGAGGATTTCGTAACCCGTGTCCCGCTGAGCGGCCTTGCGGCCGGCGCGGTGAGCAGAGTCGATCAGTTCTTCGACCTCGAGCCTGACCCCGTGCTGGGAACCGGCCATGCGCGAGATGCTCTCTTCCATCAAGGTTCCGCCGAGGTCGTTCACGCCCCAGCGCAGCGCTTCGGTAGCACCCTCAAGGCCCATCTTCACCCAGCTCGCCTGAAGGTTCGTGATCGAGCGTCCCAGGGCCAGGCGGAAGGCGGCGGTGTGCTTGAGGTTCTCCTCGATCGATATCTCCTCGACCCCGTGAGTCCGCCCGAGCAGCGTGTTGAAGGGGATGAAGCTGAGTGGTACGAACTCGGTGATACCGCCGGTGCGCTCCTGGAGCGACCGGACCACTTCCATGTGACGGGCCAGCTCACGTGGCTCCTCGATGTGCCCGAACATCACGGTCGACGTCGAGCGCAGGCCGGCGTTGTGCGAGGCCTCGATGATCTCGACCCAGCGGGCCGCCGGCAGCTTGTTTGGTGAGATCCGCTGGCGCACGCCGTCGTCGAGCACCTCGGCGGCGGTGCCCGGGGTCGAGCCGAGGCCGCAGTCGATCAGGTATTCGAAGACCTCACCCGCCGGCAAGCCGGACTTCTCGCACATGTGGTTGATCTCCATCGGTGAGTAGGCGTGGAGGTGGATATCGGGCGCCACCTCCTTGGCCAGCCGGAGCCAGCGGCCATAGGTCTCGAGGTCGAGGTCCGGGTGAATGCCGCCCTGCATGCAGAGCTCGGTCGCGCCGAAGTCGATCGCTTCCTCGACCCTCCCGACGAACTCTTCTTCGGTCGACTCATACGCGTCAGGCGAACGCTTGCCCTGACCGAAGCCGCAGAAGGCGCAGCCGACCACGCAGATGTTGGTGAAGTTGATGTTGCGGTTGACGACGAAGGTGGCGGTGTCACCCGCGAGTTCGAACCGGAGCTCGTCGGCGGCGATACGCATCTGCTCGATGACCTCGGGCCTGGTCTCGGCGAACAGTGCGGTCAACTCGTTCTCGGTCAGGGTGACCCCCTCGCGGCCCTTGGCGATTGCCTCCGGGGCCAGGCCCGGGTCGAGCCGCTCGTCGCTGCGACGGCCTGAGCCGAGGCGAGGGATGAAGCTCCAGTACTTGAGCTTGATCACGTCGAGCACACCCTGTTCCATCCAGTCGGCGTTCATGTACTGCGGGTAGACGCAGAGGCGTTCGGTCAGGGCGAAGCCCTGGGGCGCCAGCTCTTTCCGAACCTGGTGCGGGCTCGGGAAGGGGTGCTCCGGAGAGATGTGGTCGCCGTTGGCCGAGAGGCCGCCGAGGTCGGTCGCGCCGGCCTCGACCAGGCCGGACCACCAATCGGAAAGGTTGGGCGGCACCTGGACTCCGACGTCCGGCATCAGCCGTGCGGTCTCGGTGATCAGGAACTTGAGGTCATCGATCGTGATCGGGCAGGCCCAGTCGGGAATCGCGACCGAGGGGTCCTGCTCGGCCCCGGTTCCTTCGGTGTCTTCCCAAAGCCCGGAGTCAGCCGACCACCGTCCCTTGCCCGTCCAGCGTTCAGCCGAAGCCTGGTTGGCGATGTCTGCCGGCTCCTGGCCGTAGTAACGCGGGTGCGGCACGAAGTTCTGGATGATCACTTCCTGGATGTGCCCGTACCGCCGCTGCAGCCCGGCCAGGGCTTCGAGCGACTCGATCCGCTCCTCCGGTGTCTCACCGATTCCGACGAGGATGCCGGTGGTGAACGGGATCTTCAGCCGGCCGGCGGCCTCGATCGTGGCCAGGCGGTGGGTCGGGTGCTTGGTCGGCGAGCCGGCGTGCACCGTCTGCATCAGCCGCTCCGAGGACGACTCGAGCATCAGTCCCTGTGAGGCGGTCACTTCGCGAAGCCGCGCGAGGCCGGTCTCCCCGATCGCTCCGATGTTGGTGTGGGGCAGGATGCCGCGCTCGAGGGCCCGCTCGCAGGCCCAGACCACGTAGTCGGTGAAATCTTCGTGGCCCCACGACTTCAGCTTGGCGGCAACCACCGGATTCACCTCGGGCTTCTCTCCGGTCAGGAAGAGGAGTTCCTTGGCGTTGCGCTTGACCGCTTCGTCAAGCCGCTTCTCAACCTCTTCCGGAGGATGGATGTGTGCCTGGTGGGTGGCAAACGCGCAGTACTTGCAATAGCACTGGCATGTCCTGGAAAGCGAGATTGTGTAATTGCGGGAAAAGGTGACTCTGCGCATCTACCGACAGAACCTAGCGCAGAGCCCGGGCCGCCCCATCCGCCGAAGGCGCAGCGTGAAAGTGCATCCGGCCGGCACTGAAGGGCGTAATCTTTTGCATGTCGAGGCACCTCGCCCCGATCGACCCCACCGGTCACCTGCCCCGTTAGGAGAATTCAATGAAACGTTCCGCTTATCTTCTGGCTTTGCCGCTCGTGGCAATGGCCTTCCTTGCCGGCTGCGGCGGAAGCGACGACAGTTCGTCCGATTCCAGCACGGCTGACACCGGCACCACCCAGACCGAAAAGCCGGCCGCCGACGCTGGTGGCGGTGGTGCTGCCGTCGCCCTGGCCGCCGACCCCAGTGGCGCCCTGGCTTACGACACCGACACCCTCGAAGCGAAGTCGGGAACCGTCAACGTCGACTTCACTAATGACGCCACAATCGGCCACGACGTCGTCTTCGAAGACTCAAGCGGTGCCGAAGTCGCCCGCGGCGACGTGATCACGGGATCGAGCGAAAACGTCTCCTTCGACGCCAAGCCGGGCGAGTACACGTACTACTGCTCCCTGCCTGGACACCGTGCAGCAGGAATGGAAGGCACGCTCACCGTCAAGTAACAGAAGCGGCGCCCGGGAACTGCCTGCGCGGCGCCTGGACTTCGTCGACGGCCGGGAATATCAGCTCAAGTACGTGAGTACGATCGCGGATATTCCCGGCCTTTACTCCTTGCCAGCCGCTCGCAGGCAGCCCCCGTGCACCACTTACGGAAGGTTGGGGAAACGGCCGAGGCTCGCCCGCCCAACCGCGTACCGCTCACGGGTAGGCCTCCCGCTGCAGCAAACATCGTGTTTTGCGAAAGCAAAACCGATGCCTGATGCAGAGCTGTGACGGCGAAGAGAGGGCAAAAACTTCAGGCTTGTTCTCCTGATTCCATTTTTGCCCGCCCTTCGCGGTAGATCGTTACTGGGACGCCACAGGCTCTCCGGAGTCAGCGGCAACTACCACGCGCTCGTTCGGTACGCAATGGGTCATCTCCAGTCCCGAGACGTCACGAGGACCGTTCGAGCCCAGGCTCGCCAGCCGCGCCAGCTCTTCTTCGTTGAGCGTCTGGGTGGCGAGGGCCTCCAGTGAGCTGACGTCGTCGGCTGTGATGCCGACCATTTCGCCGATCCGCTGTCCCATTTCGTCGTCGCACATGAACATGTGCCAGACGATGCGCTCCTGGATCGCGCGGTCGCACTCGGCGAGGTCGCCGCCGAGGTTGTTCACGAACTCGTCCTTCTCCCAGTCCTCCGAGAGCCGGAAGCGCTCGCCGGCCTGCTTGTAGTCGTTCGTCCGGTCGATCCTGGCGCGGGTGAGGCGCCCGTTGATCTCGGGTCCGACCTCCACGGGACCGGTTACGTCAGCCTCCCGCAAACCAGCCCGCAGCGAGGGCTCGTAGTTGATCGCATCGAGGTCACCACTGTCATCGACGTGGTAGGCCATCGAACCGTCACGCAGGTTGGTGCGCGCCTCGGCGGCTTTCGGCTGGTTGACCGGCAGCTGCTGATAGTTCGGCCCGACGCGGTGGCGCTGGGTGTCGCTGTAGGAGAAGGTGCGTCCGACCAGCATCTTGTCGTCGGAGAAGTCGAGACCGTCGACCAGCACGCCGGTGCCGAACGCAATCTGTTCGTTCTCGGCGAAGACGTTCTTCGGGTTCCGGTTCAGAGTCATCTTGCCGACCGCGTGGAGTGGGAACTCGTTCTCCGGCCAGGTCTTGGTGTCGTCGAGTGGGTCGAAGTCGAGCTCGGTGTGCTCGTCATCGCTCATGACCTGGATCAGCAGCTCCCATTCCGGGTAGTCCCCGGCGTCGATCGAGTCGATCAGGTCCTTCGTGTGGGGCCCGAGCTCCTCGGCCTGGACGGCGGACGCATCGGCCGCGGTCCAGCTCTTCACGCCCTGCTTGGGGTGCCAGTGGTACTTGACGAGGATCGATTCACCCTCGGCGTTGATCCACTTGTAGGTGTTGACGCCGAAGCCCTGCATGTTCCGGACGCTGGCCGGGGTGCCACGCGAGCTGTAGAGCATGGTGATCATGTGCATCGTCTCGGGTGACTGGCTGATGAAGTCGAGCTGACGGTTCGGCTCCTGGCGGAAGGTCGTCGGGTCCGGCTTCTGCGAATGGATGAAGTCGGGGAACTTGATCGCGTCGCGGATGAAGAAGACGGCGAGGTTGTTGCCGACCAGATCCCAGTTGCCGTCCTCGGTGTAGAACTTGACCGCGAAGCCGCGGGGATCGCGAGCCGACTCGGACGAATCGCGGCCACCGGCGACGGTCGAGAATCGCACCGCGACCTCGGTCTTCTTGCCGGCCTCCTGGAAGAGCTTGGCCCGGGTGAACTTCGAGACCGGTTCGTCGCCGACCTTGCCGTAGGACTCGAACTCGCCGAAGGCGGTGACGCCGCGGGCATGGACGACCCGCTCCGGAACGCGCTCACGGTCGAAGTGGGAGATCTTCTCGAGGAACTGGTAGTTCTCGAGGGTCGCGGGACCGCGATCGCCGATCGTGCGCTGGTTCTGGTTGTCGCTGACCGGATGGCCCTGGCGGTTGGTCAGTACGCGGCGGTCATCACCCTGGGCGGGCGGCTCCTCACTCATGATTTGCTCCTGTGTTCGATGATTGGCATGCGGGGCAGGTGCCCCAGAAGGTCACTTCGGCGGTGTCGATCGCGAAACCGCGTCCATCGGAAGGTTCGAGGCAGGGTGCGACACCCTCGGCGCAGTCCACGTCAACTACCTCGCCGCAGGACCTGCAGGCGAGGTGGTGGTGGTTGTCCCCGACCCGGGCGTCGTAGCGGACCGGGCCGCCGGGCAGTTCGAGCCGGCTGGCCAGCGCCTTCTTTTCGAGGGCGTCACAGACGTCATAGGCCGCCTGGGTCGAGATGCTGACCCCGTCGGCCCGGACCCGGTCGATCAGCTGGTCAACCCGGGGGTGGTCGTCGGATCGGGAGAGCGCCCTGAGCACCGCGACCCTGGGTGCGGTGGCCCGCAATCCGGCCCCGCGCAGACGTTCTTCGATCAAATCGGACACTGCTTGTCAGGGTAACACTTACTTCTGATTGATTCCAGATTGAAATCGAGACTATTCGTCAATCTGGCCGTTGCACTCTGATCCGACATAGTTCTGCCTTCCCCTGTTGCAAATCGGCGGCTCCCCCGCCGTTATGAACGGCGTAACCGATCTACCGTGATGGCGGGCAAAACTGGTCCCGGCCTGGCGCAGAGTGAGGGTTCACCAGGGCGGGCTACCGCGGGTGGCGGGCAAAACTGGAATCAGGAGAACTAGCTCTTGGTGTTTTGCCCTATTCAAGTCTCGCTGCGCTTTGCATAAGGCGCGGATTTCCCAACTGGGAAATCTCGGCGTTTGCTGCAGTGAGCGGTGCCTTGCGACATCGCACTGATCACTCGCGGTTCTCCGCGTTCTTTGCCGCGTTTGGTGCATATAGGACCAAAACGCGGCAAAGAATCCCGGATGACAACTGAAAATCCCATTCTGGGTCGGTTAGTCGTTCAGGTACCGCTAGTAACCGACCCAGTTCGTCTTTCGGGGTGATTTCGGAGAAGTGACCCGGATAGGGGCCGCTACGTGGCCTCGATCCCGGTCACTTCGAACCCGCAAGCGAACCGATCGGGATTGTGCCGACTATTTCGGCACAATCCCGATCAGTTCCCTCTTTGCGGGCT